>DATLGP010000453.1:0-4365 GCA_035540395.1 Actinomycetota bacterium | reverse complement strand
ACCGACGACTGCGGCGTGGAGCGCAGCCGCGACTCGCTGGCCCGGGCCGCCGCCACCATCGGGTCGATCCGGGACCGGTACGACCGGGTATGCATCGACGACCGGTCCGCCGCCTACAACCAGGACCTGATAGAGGCGCTGGAGCTGGGCTTCCTGCTGGACCTGGCCGAGGTCACTCTGGCCGCCGCCGGGGCCCGGGCGACCAGCGAATGCTTCAGCCAGTTCTCGTCGTCGCGCTCGGGGTGGTCGATGCGGTAATGGCCTCCCCGGCTTTCGGTCCGGGCCCCGGGAGGCGGATTCGAGCTGACCTACAAGCCGGTCAAGATCACCCGCTACCAGCCGACCGCCCGCAAGTACTGACCTGCCCGCTACGCCAGGACCTGCAACCGGCCGCCACCACTATCGAAACGAGTTCCCGCGACCCAACCCCCGTCGCCCCGAAGTGGTAGTTTTCCTTTAAGGAACCACCTCAAGGCATTGGAGGCAAGAGTGGGTATAAACGCCATCGTCAAAGAGCGACACCTGCTGACTCACCCCTTTTACGTCAAGTGGAGCCAGGGCAAGGTATCCCTGGAAACGCTTCAGGAGTACTCCAAGCAGTACTACCACTACGAAAAGGCCCTGCCCGAGTTCCTCACCGCAGCGATTCAGCACATCGACGATGAGCACGCCCGCTCCGCAGTGAACGAAGTCCTGGTGGACGAGTCGTCCAACCCCCGCCCCCACGCCGAGATGTGGCTCGACTTTGCCGCCGGGCTGGGCGTCTCCGAGGCGGAGGTCAAGGCATCCAAGCCGTCCTGCCAGACCACCAATCTCGTTGAGACCTACAAGTCGCTGTGCAACCGGGGCCAGGAAGAGGCCATCGGGGCTCTGTACGCCTACGAATCGCAGCAGCCCGAGGTGGCGCAGACCAAGGCGGACGGGCTGGTCGCCCACTACGGCGTGGACTCCACCCCGGCGCTGGCGTTCTTCAAGCTGCACGCGGTTTTGGACATCCAGCACGCCAAGGCGCTCCGGGGCGCTCTGATCGACTCCGAGCTCGGCCGGGAATCGGCCCACCTGGCGCTGGATGCCTGGTGGGGGATGCTCGACCAGTTCCAGCACTAGTCACCACCGCCGCCCCGGCGGCATAGGTCCGGTTTCCCGCGATACTTGGCCGGTGCCTCTTCCGGGAACCAACCCATGCTGCCCGTAAGCCTGAGGGTCCATAGGCGGACGCCCGGCGGTGAGCCCTACTGGGCCGCCTACGAGGTGGAGATCGAGGACAACGGCCGGGTCCTCGACGCCCTTCACCAGGTCAAATGGCACCAGGACGGAACACTCGCCTTCCGCCGCTCGTGCGCCCACGGCGTCTGCGGCTCGGACGCGATGATGATCAACGGGGTCAACCGCCTTGCCTGCGCGGTGCTCTGCCGGGACCTGGAGCAGCCGATCACGGTGGAGCCGCTTTTGGGGCTCACGGTGGAGAAGGATCTGATCGTGGACATGGATCCGTTCTTCGAGGCCTACAAGGCGGTCAAGCCCTGGCTGATCAACGACGACCCTCCCCCCACCAAGGAGCGGATCCAGACGCCCGAACAGCGCCGCCGCTACGACGACACCACCAAGTGCATCCTGTGCGCGGCATGCACCACCTCCTGCCCGATCTACTGGGCCGACGGGCGCTACGTCGGTCCGGCGTCGATAGTCAATGCCCACCGCTTCATCTACGACTCACGCGACCAGGGAGGCGCCGAGCGGCTGGAGATACTCAGCTCGCCGGACGGGGCGTTCCGGTGCAAGACCACCTTCAACTGCACCGACGCCTGCCCCCGGGACATCAAGGTGACCGAGGCCATTCAGGAAGTGAAGCGGAGCATAGTTCGCAAGAAGATCTAGCCCAGAAGCGTCCCCACGTGCATGTTGACCCCAATCAGCTGAAGCGGCCACAGCATGACGGCGGCCGCCGCCGAAAGCCCGGTTTGCCAGTCCGAAACGCTGAGATAGGCATGCTTGTAGGCAACAACCACACCGGCGGCCAGATAAGCGGTCTGAAGAGCGCCGCGCAACATTTGAAGCTCCTTCCCGGGCCGTCCCCCACGGCCCACTGCGTTCCCCCCGCAGCGGTTTGATACCTCGGTAAACGACCGAAATTGCTTCAGGGGTAATGCGCCGGGCTCCGGGAACGTGGCTCTTTCGTGCCGCCTGCCTCCCCGCAGACCTTTTCGGGAATCCAGCCAATTTGACTATTAACCTACGATATCGTAAGTTACGGATACGTAAGCGGAAGTACTCTGCCGGGTTCAGGCGGAAAGGATGACTCTCGAGATGACGCAGACGGTCACGGCTCCATCGGTAAAACCCTCGAAGCAGAGCATTACCATCGTTCCTTCTGAGCGGACGCTGAAACTCGAGCGCCGGCTGGCTCTTTTAGTGACGGTCCTGCCGTTTCTGGGAGCCGCAATCGGGATCCCGCTGCTTTGGGGCCGCGGCGTGGCCGCTCTCGACCTCACGCTCTTTTTCGTCTTCTACGTGATCTCGGGCATGGGTGTCACGGTGGGCTTTCACCGCCTGCTCACCCACCGCAGCTTCGAAACGGTCAAGCCGATCAAGGTCGGCCTGGCGATCGCCGGTTCCATGGCCCTGCAGGGCCCGGTCATCCGCTGGGTCGCCGACCACAGGCGCCACCACGCCTACGCCGACAAGCCCGGAGACCCCCATTCCCCCCACCTGGCCGAGCACGAAGGCGTCAAGGGGGTCCTCACCGGCCTCTGGCACGCCCACACCGGCTGGTTCTTCGACGCCGAGAAGACCAACATCAAAAAGTTTGCCCCGGACCTGGTTGCCGACAAGGCCATCCGCAAGGTCGACCGCAACTTCCCGCTCATCGCTCTCGCCTCGGTGCTGCTCCCCGGGGTCCTGGGTCTGTTGATCACCCGTTCCTGGATGGGCGGGTTGACCGCGTTCGTCTGGGGAGGGCTGGTGCGGATCTTCTTCCTGCACCACGTGACCTGGAGCATCAACTCCATCTGCCACTTCTACGGAAGCCGGCCTTTCCGGAGCAAGGACCTCTCCACCAACAACTGGATCATGGCCCTGCTGTCGTTCGGTGAGGGGTGGCACAACACCCACCACGCCTTCCCCACCTCCTACAAGCATGGGCTGCGCCGGTTCGACTTCGACCCCAGCGCCTGGTTCATCAGCGGCCTGAAAATGCTGGGCCTCGCCCGCAACGTCAAGAGGCCCAGCCGCGAACAGATGGTGGCCAAGCGCGTATAGTGGCCACTTGCGATGCCGTTTGGAAGTCCAGTGAGCACCGCGGCCTCTGCGCCGCGGGCTCGCATGACCGGCCACCAAAGGCGCGAGCAGCTACTTAACGTCGGCCGGGAGCTTTTCGCCGAGCGCGGGTTCGAAGCCACCTCCATCGAGGAGATCGCTCAGCGGGCCAAGGTTTCCAAGCCGGTCGTCTACGAGCACTTCGGCGGAAAAGAGGGTCTGTACGCGGTAGTCGTGGACCGCGAGATGCAGAACCTGCTCAAGCGGGTCACCGATGCCCTGGTCGGCACCCATCCCAAGGCCATGCTCGAACAGGCGGCGGTTGCCCTGCTCACCTACATCGAGGATGAGTCCGAAGGTTTCAAGATCTTGATCCGGGACTCCCCGGTGGCCAGCTCTTCGGGCAACTTCGCCAGTCTGCTCAGCGACATTGCGTCGCAGGTGGAGCACATCCTCGCCCAGGAGTTTCGCCGGCTGGACCTGGACCCCAAGATGGCCGTCCTCTACTCGCACGGTCTGGTGGGAATGGTGGCGCTGGTCGGCCAGTGGTGGCTGGAGGCCGAGCGCCCGAGCAAGGAGAAGGTAGCGGCCCACCTGGTGAACCTCGCCTGGCGGGGGCTGAGCCGTCTGGACCCCAAGCCCAAGCTCGGACCTCCCGAGGCCCTAATCGAGGCGTAGGCCTGCCTGTCGACCGGCCCATTTTGCCGTCGCAAGCGGCAGGAACGCACGAATCACGCGAACATATGCCAATGCAATCAACCTGGTCGCCGTCCTCCTGGCGGCAAAAAGAGGCCGCTCAGCAGCCCGACTGGCCTGAGGACCAGCTGGAGCCTGCGCTCGCCGAACTCCGGCGGATGCTTCCGCTGGTGTTCGCCGGCGAAGCCCGGGCGCTGACCGAATCCCTCGCCCAGGCCGGGCAGGGGAAGGCCTTCGTGCTTCAGGCGGGAGACTGCGCCGAGTCCTTCAACGCCTTCTCACCCGACCTGATCCGGGACCAGCTCAAGGTGATCCTGCAGATGGCGGTGGTCCTGACCTACGCCGGCGGGCTGCCGGTGGTCAAGGTCGGGCGCATCGCCGGCCAGTTCGCCAAGCCCCGGTCCTCCCCCAACG
>DATLGP010000452.1:0-2002 GCA_035540395.1 Actinomycetota bacterium | reverse complement strand
ATCCCAGGGCGGCGACGAGGGCAAGGGCGGCGGAGATCGCTTTTTTCACCGTCCTGTCGCTGGTCCCCGCCGCCCTTGCCCTCGTCGCCGCCCTGGGATCGCTGGAGTTCATCGTCGGCAGGGAGCTGGCCTCCAGGGCGGAGGTGGCAATCCTCACCTTTCTGTCGGGCGTCCTCACCGAGCGTGCCGACGAGATGATGGCTTCGGTGGAGGAAGTCTTTACCGAAGACAACACCGGGCTCGTCAGCTTCGCCACCGTCGGAGCCCTCTGGGTGCTCTCGCGCGCCATCATGGGAACCATACGGGCGCTGGACGTCGCCTACGGGCTTCCGCAGCAGCGCTCGTGGATCAAAACCAGGTTCAAGGCCTTTCTGCTTGCCATAGGCACCATCCTGATGATCAGCCTCCTGCTGGCGGTGGTGGTTGTCGGGCCGTTCCTCGGCCTGGGCCAGGCGATCGCCGAGCGCTTCGGTATGCCCGAGGACGCGGTGCGGATCTTACTGCTCGTGCGCTTTCCCCTGGCGTTCGTGCTACTGACCGCCTGGATCCTGATGATCTACAGGTATGGTCCCAACCACCATCGGCCGTGGAGCTGGGAACGGCCGGGCGCTGTCCTCGCTGCCTTCTTGTGGCTGGTCGCTTCGGTGGGTTTCAGCATCTATCTTGAAGTCGCCGGCCAAGCCAACCAGGTGTTCGGGGTTCTGGGCGGAGCCCTGACCCTGATGGTGTGGCTGTACCTGCTCGGCCTGGCGCTGCTGTTGGGGGCCCAGCTAAACCACCAGGTGGACAGGCTGCGGGAACGACCACGCATGCCCAAGGAAGTCGAAAACCCTTCACCGGCGCCCGCTTAGATCCCCTCCGGCCATTATCCTGGCGCCGCCGGGGCTATCGGATTTTGAGTCCGGGCGCATCCGTACCGCCGGCCGATCAACCGTTAACCCACAATTTACGCCGGAGAAATCCGGGGCCCTTTCACGTTCAGGGGATACTTCTATGGAAGGTGCTTAAGCATCGGGGAAATTAGGCCGATGAACTACAGGTCAGATCCTTTGGCTTTGTAGTTGTGCCCCCCAATGATCCGCACGAAGGTGCCGTCACCCGAGAGGCAAAGCATCTACCAGTTTTTGATTCTCGCCGGCATCGGCGGCGTGGTCCTGGCGATCGTCGGCTTGTCGAAGGGCTCCCTGCCCGGCTTCCGCCCGGCGAGCCGAAAGCAGGTGGCCGCACTCCTGGCGGCCAGCTTCCTGATGCTGATGGCCGGGGTGGCTCTCGCCCAACCATCCGGCAACTCACGGCCCCAGCCCACCGAATCCCCCTCTCCCGAAGCCTCGCTTTCTTCGTTGGCGGGTCCACGACAACCGGTCGATCCAACTCCCTCGGAAGCCCTGTCCCCGGTCGCACCGCCGGGACGGCCCCCGGCAAACGGGCCGGAGACCAGGCCGGCAACGGTCCCCCCGGAAGCGCAACCGGCCGTGGTCGTGCGTCACGTCGACGGAGACACCATCTGGGCCGAAGGAGGCACGTTGCCTCCCGGAGCTTCCAACAAAATCCGTCTACTGCAGGTCGACAGTCCCGAGTCGACGAACCGGACCGACTGCTACGGGCGGGAGGCATCGGAGTTCACCAAAGCCGAGCTGCCCATCGGATCGAAGATCTACCTGCTTGCCGACAAGGAGGACAAAGACCGGTACGGCCGGTTCCTGCGCTACATCTGGAAGGACAACGGCGAGTTCTTCAACGAGAAGCTGGTTCGCCAGGGATATGCGAAGGCAGTCCTCTATCAACCCAACGACCGATACATCGGCTTGATGCGTGCCGCCGAGGCGGAGGCCAGAACCGCCGCGCGGGGCCTGTGGTCGGCCTGCTCCCGCGCCGTGGCGCTGCCGGCGCCGGCACCCCAACGGGATCCCGTTCCGGCTCCGCCGGTTTCCCTTCCTGTCCCTCCCCCGCCCCAACCCGGGGCCGGGGCCGGTTGCGACTCCTCCTATCCCTCGGTATGTAT
>DATLGP010000451.1:0-3619 GCA_035540395.1 Actinomycetota bacterium | reverse complement strand
AGCGAGTCCACAGCGACGAGCCGTCCGAAAGTCCGAGGCGGAGCACCTGGTTGTCGGGGTAGAGGTCGACGGCGCGGCGGCCGAAGTGGAATGCGGCCCCAAAGATCACCGCTTGCCCGTAGGCCCGCCGAGCGAGCTCGGCACCGCTGACTCCGTGCGGGAATCCGAGGTAGTTCCGGATCAGCGAGCTACTGGCAGCCTGGCCGCCAAAGGCCCCTTCTTCGATAACGAGGGTCCGCAAACCCTCTGACGCCGCGTACACGGCGGCTGACAGCCCAGCGGGTCCCGCGCCGACCACGGTTACGTCGTGAGTTTCGCTCGCAACGTCAACGCTTGCGCCAAGCGCATCGGCCAGCTGTTCGGTCGAGGGATTGGCCACAGCCTGACCCCCGATGACAACGACAGGTGCCGTGCCACCGGCCATTCCATGCGCGGTGAGCACCTCCCGACCCTCGGCGGATCTAGCGTCGTGGAAGGTGTAGGGAACCCCGGCCCGGCCGAGCAGGTCGCGAAGTTCATACGATCTCTGGTTCCAGCGCTCGCCAACGATCGTGACCACGTCCGGCGCCGGGAGGTGACCCGAGGCCCACTCCTCGAGGAACTCACTAATTGCGCGATGAAACTGCTCGTCAGGAGAACGCTGCGGAATAGGTACGAAGGTGTCAATTAGCCCGACTGCCATGAGCCGGAGGATGATCGGGGTCGCTGCCGGGTCCGCTGCGCCGACCAGCAAGCCTCGCTTTGCGGTGGGATGTCGTTCCCGGCACGTTGCGAGCAGCAGGTTGTTCTCCTCTTCAGCGGCCGCCTTGTCGGCAAGAAGGACGGCCACGGACTCTCGCTCCTCCGCCAGCTTCTCCAGCACACCAACCGCCGCTGATGCCGAGTAGGACCGCACGACCCGGTAGTCGCCGCCATAACGGCGCTCAAGTTCGTCCGTCACCACTCCGCCGGCCTGGCGATCGGCAACAGCCACAACGACCACGCCCTGCGCCATCCGGCAATGATTACATCATGGGGCACCCAGATCTAGAGCGTTACAAGTGGCGCGTCAGCGCTTAAGGGGGGTCTCGTGCTTAGAAGACCAACACGGGCGAGAAACCTCAGTTCCCGATCGCTCTGCCCATGACGGTCGCAAATCACAATGTATGGTGAATCCTGAAAGGCTCACCGAACCTGGATCGACCGGGGTCGTTGTTCGCCGGGAGCCGTGAGTGCCGTTTGCCGGACCGGGCAGTGAGCAAGAGCGGCGTCCTGCTGCCGGTCATCTGAACAGGAGTAAGCCATGAAAAAACTCGTCAAGCTGTTTGCCGTTGCGCTGTGCACCATCCTGCTGGCCGCCGGATGCGGGACCGACGACCCGGAAACCCCTGATCCGGTTGCCACCGGTCCAACGCCGGCTGCCACTCCGGCCGGGGAATGCTCGGCGGCAGGCATGGAAGCGAACGAGTTTGAGCCGGAGGGGCTTCCGGCCGAGGTGGCCGCTACGCGGACGCAGATCCTTCAGGCGGCCGTGGACTGCGACTATGCGACGTTGGAGGAACTGGGGTTCCAGCCCAACGGCGCGTTTCAATACAGCCTGGTAGAGGAGTCGGCGGGCCCTAACGCTCGGCCCGCCGAGTTCTGGCGGGCCCAGGAGCAGGCCGGCGAAATGCCGATGGCTGCGCTGGTGGACATCCTGAACACCGCTCCGGAGGTGCAGGAGGTCACCGAGCCCGAGGGCCCCGGGAGTCGTTCGGACGAGAGCTACTACAACTGGCCTCCGGCCGCCGAGGCGCCTGCGCATGACGGCTACGAAACCACGATTACCTCCAGCGGGGACTGGATCTACTTCCTTAAGCGGGGCTGAGCCGCCGGCTAGGTTCCGCCCAGTATCGCCAGCGCGTCCTGTAGCGACTCCACTCCGCGTACGGTCATCCCGCGGGCGTCCTGCACGAAGCCGACCTCCTGCTGGGGAACCAGCAAAATCTCCGCTCCCTGGGCCTCGGCCGCCTCAGCCTTCTGGTTGAGGCCGCCTACCGGTCCCACCCGGCCCTCGTTGTTGATGGTTCCGGATGCGCCAATGGTTCTTCCGGCGGCCAGGTCCTCGGGATCGAGCATGTCGGCGATGACCATCGCGTACAGCAGTCCGGCCGAGGGGCCGCCTACGGCACGCTCCCTGAAGTCGATCTCGAAGGGGAGCTGGATGTCGAGGTCGCGGGTTTCTATCAGGACTCCGAGCGCCGGAGGTGCGCCCCGCTGGGCGTCCACGCGGGCGCTGGAGATCTCCACCTCCACGGTCTCGTCGTCCCGCTCCACGGTCAATGTGAACCGGGTCTGGGGAGGCCGGTTGGCAACCGCATTCCTGAGGTCGGTGGCGAGCCGGACCGGACTCCCGTCGATAGCGGTGATCACGTCGCCTTCTTCCAGGACCTCGGCCGCCGGAGTGCCCGGCACCACGCCGGCCACCTGGGCCCCGGATCCCTCACGGGTCACCTCCATTCCGGCCGCCTCAGCCGCAGCTGCTGCCGCCAGCATCTGGCTTTCCCGGAAGAGCCCCTCCTGGCGTTCGATGAACTCCCGGTCGGACACGTCCTCGGGTAGAACCGCCGAGATCGGGATGATTTCGCGCGATGGGTGAACAATCGCGTAGAGGGCGCCGAGGGCAGAGGTCGGGCGAACGCTCACTCCCAAAAGCAGGTACTGCCCGTTGATCTCGGTGGTTTCGACGTCGGAAATCGTGATATCACCCGTAACGTCGAAGGCGGTCGCCGGGGCGATCACCGCGACCGGTGGTCGGAAGAAGGCCGACGCCGCCAATAGGATGAGCAGGCTGACGACCACCCATACCACCGGTCCGGCCTTGCGGGCCCCCGGTTCCGGCGTGATCCCTCGCGCCTGTTCCAGCTCCAGGGCCTTGGCGACATCCGATATCGAAAGAATTCCGACGATCGAGCCGTTCTCGACAACCGCCGCCCGCCCGATTCCTGCCCGCAGCGCGAAGAGCGCCTCCATCATGGGAAGCTCCGGGTCGAGCACCGGCACCGACTCGGCGGGGACCATCACGTCGCGGACCCGGGTGGTGTTTCGGTCGGAGCCGCTCACCGCTCCGGCGCTGCGGACGGAGACGAGGCCTTGCAGGTCCGAGCCATCGCTCACCGGGTAGGTGGAGTAACCGCGACCCTGCAGCGTCCGCTCCAGGAACTCGGCCACGGTCAGGCTGGCGGGCACGACCACCGGATCCTGGGTCATAAGGTCTCGCACCCGGTACCGGCTGAAGGCCTGCCTGACCAAGACGAACTGCGCCTCCGCTTCGGCTGCCTGTAATAGGAAGAACCCGAGGAAGACGAACCACAGGCCTCCGGTAAAAGCCTGGGTGAAGAAGCTGAGGATGCCGATGCCCATCAGCACGTGGGCAAACGCCTTGCCCGCCTTGGCAGCCGATATGGTGGCGGCGCTGAAGCTGCGCTGGCGGTGCCAGAGCCAGGAACGCAGGACCCTGCCTCCGTCGAGCGGCAGTGCGGGCACCAGGTTGAAGGCGAGCACGATCGCGTTGATGTTGGCCAGGTAGGTCGCCACCCCGACTACCTCGGCCGGCATGCCGGCAGCGCCGCTCACCGCCGCCACCACGCCGAAGCCGATA
>DATLGP010000450.1:0-1707 GCA_035540395.1 Actinomycetota bacterium | reverse complement strand
TCGATAAGAGCGGTCAGCTCCATCCGGTTGTTGGTGGTGTGGGGTTCTCCGCCGTTCGCTTCGGTAATGACCCCACCGTCGCGGACCCAGACGACTCCCCATCCCCCCGGACCGGGGTTGCCGCTGCACGCGCCGTCGGTGAACAGTCCCTCGTTGGGACCGCCGGACGGCGCCCCACCTTGCCCCGCCTTCCCCTTCGGGGTCGACCTGGGGTCCGCAGCCGCCTTGCAGCGGCGGCACTGCCGGGGTGTCCAGCCGGGGTAACGGTTGAGGACTTCGGCGCTCAGACTGAAGGTCTGGCCGCAGCCGGCGCACTGGAAATCGGGCATGACCCGATGCTACCAGCCGGACTGGCGGCTTCAGGTACTTCCCGCCCCTGAGGCCCGGGGGCGCCGGAAGTCGATTCTGAGCACCGATGAGTAGGACCCGGCGGCCTCGGGAACCACTAAAGAAGGCTTAAGGAGGTGTACTCATGATCCGCGATACCACCAAGCACGGCTCGCAGATGGACGAGCAGATGGGTAGTGAGGTGGATGCAATGCACGCCCAGGCCGGCACCGAGAGCCGGGCCGACGAAGCCCGGCTGACCGAAGACGCAGTAGACCGCCGGCTGCCCGACGGCCGCCCCGGCGGCGTGGAGGAGCGCTCCACCATTGCCCGTTTCCTGCGTCCGTCCACCTTCCCGGCGGACAAGCAAGCTCTAATCCGGGATGCCGCCGAGAACCATGCGCTCGACTGGGTGCAGGAGGACCTGCAGAGCTTGCCCGAGGGCCGGCAGTTTCAGAATGTGGAGGAGGTCTGGGAGGCGCTGGGCGGGCCGGTGGAGAGGCGCTTCTAGCCCCACCGCCGGTCCTACTGCAGCGCCTGGCCCGTCCCGGCAACGGCCCGTCCGGCCATTTGGCGCGGCCGTGCCGCTTACCGCGGCGCTCTATGCTTGGTTGAGAGGGAGCAATTCCGCCGCCTGCACAATCAGCACCAGATCGAGGTTCACCCGCGCATGAATACTGTGATGCCGCCGGAGCACATCTCCGGCCAGTCGGCCAGGCGCCGGACATTCGCCATCATCAGCCACCCGGACGCCGGCAAGACAACCCTGACCGAGAAGTTCCTTCTCTATGCCGGCGCGGTGACCGAAGCAGGCGCGGTGCAGGCTCGCAGCGGCCGCAGGCGGGCCACCTCGGACTGGATGGCGATGGAGCAGACCAGAGGAATCTCCATATCCTCGACCGTCCTGCAGTTCTCCTACCGCGGCCACGTCATCAACCTGCTCGACACCCCCGGCCACCGGGACTTTTCGGAGGACACCTACCGGGTTCTGGCCGCGGCCGATGCCGCAGTCATGGTGCTGGACGTCGCGAAAGGAATCGAGGCCCAGACCCGCAAGCTGTTCGAGGTCTGCCGCTCCCGCAACCTGCCGATCCTGACTTTCCTCAACAAGTACGACCGCCCCGGGCGCGACCCGCTGGAGCTGCTCGACGAGATCGCCACCGAGATCCAGCTCAGTCCCACACCGGTCACCTGGCCGGTGGGCATCCCGGGAGACTTTCGAGGGGTGATCGACCGGCGCACCGGTGACTTCGTGCGTTTCAGCCGGACGGCCCGGGGAGCAACCGCCGCACCCGAGGAGCTGGTCGATCCCGAGCGTGCCCGCGCCGACGAAGGCACGGCCTGGGAGCAGGCTGCCGAGGAGTGCGACCTGCTCTCGGA
>DATLGP010000449.1:0-3761 GCA_035540395.1 Actinomycetota bacterium | reverse complement strand
AGATGACGCAGTTGTTGAGCGGCGAGTAGTTGACGAACCGGCGCCTGCCAACGACAACATGGCAAGCTATGCCTTCGTCAAGTACGCATTCATGCTGGCAATCACCATCGTCATTTTGTACTTCATCGCAAGGGTGCTGCTACCGGCAATCGGCTAGACGCAGCCTGCATCAAAAATGGGCCTTCCGTCAGGAGGGCCCATTTTATTTGAGTTCTGAGTTCGCGGCGGGCGGCGGGTCGCCTAGATCAGCGTAAAGCTTGAGGTGAGCCTCTGGTAGCTCTCGCTGTCGATATCGGGTTCGCTCACCACCTGCATCAGGTACATGCGAGGCCCAACCAGCACCGCTCTGGCGTTCAACATGCGATTTTGGATCTCGACTTCGAAATCGATGGCCTGATGTCCGTCGAACGTCGTGGGCGTCTTGGACTTCAGCTCGCTTTCGGTCCCCTGGGTACTGCCGTTGGCGGCATTGGCGGCGCCCTCGGCAATACCATCCAGCAAAGCCCTCGGGTCCTGAGCGGCAATTGCTTCGGGATAGTCGATGAATGAGACCGATACCGCTTCGTCACCGTTGTCCACGCTGTAGTGCACAAGGTTCAGGTTTATCTCACCGGCCGCCTCGGTTCTGGCCTCCCGGGTGGGGACCCCCGGGAAGTCGGCTCGGAACCTTCCCTCCTCAGAAGTGAAGGTTTCGTACTGCGGAGGGTCGGGTTCATCGTTGCCGCAAGCGGCCAGCACCAGGCTCAAGGCAAGCAAGCAAGGCAGGATCCTGAGGGATGCTTTCATCCGGTCAGTATATGCGGGCGGCAAGAAACCCCCGTTTCGGGCCGGAGCGGCCCTAAAGCCCGTAGAGGTCCCTGTACTTGTCTTCGATATAGGAGACGAACGGAGCGGTGTCGATGCCTGCGTCGACCGGGCGCCCGGTGGCGTCGGCGATAATTTCCGCCGGCAGCTTCGACGACCCGACCCGGTGCACGTTGCGGCGGAGCCACTCGAGCAGCGGAGCGAAGTCGCCCTCCCGCAGCAGGCCGGCTACGGCATCGGGCCCTCCGGCGCCCGCGGTGAAGGATTCGAACAGCGCCGCTGCGTACACCGAGCCGATCAGGTAGGTGGGGAAGTACCCGAGGTACCCGATGCTCCAGTGAACGTCCTGCAGCACGCCGTCGGCGTCGCTCGGCGGGCGGATTCCCAGGTGACGTCCGTACAGTTCGTTCCACGCCGCCGGAAGATCTGCCGCCTGGAGCTCTCCGTTGGAGATCGCCCGCTCAATCTGGAAGCGGACCGCGATATGCAGCGGGTAGGTGACCTCATCCGCCTTGACCCTGATCAACGATCGCTGCACCCGGTTGACCGCCCGGTAGATCTCCTCGGGCGACGCCTTTGCCAGCGGCTCCAGAGCTTTCGCGGCATTGGCAAACTCGCCTTCCCAGAAGGCGAGGCTGCGTCCGACGTGGTTCTCCCACAAGCGCGACTGCGATTCGTCCACCCCCAGCGACACCGAGGTCCCGATTGTCGTCTCCACCCAGTCTTCCCGCTGCCCCAGGTGGTACAGGCCGTGGCCCATCTCGTGCAGGCTGGCGAGAATTGCCTCCTTGGGGTCGTCGGGGTCGACCCGGGTGGTCACCCGGGCGTCGGACGGGCCGACTCCCGAGGTGAACGGATGAGCCGAGACGTCAAGGCGCCCCGCCTCCATGTCGTAACCCATGCGGGAGAGGAGTTCGGCACAGTAATCGAGCACTGCATCGGTGTCGTAGGGGCCGGGCGGGAACCGACGCGATCCGTCGTCACGGGCCAGCACCGCCTCCAGGGTCGGGGTGATTCCGGCAGTGACCGCGTCGAACATCGGCTGAAGCCGGGCGGCGGTAGCCCCCCGCTCGAACAGGTCCAGATGGGCGTCGTAGGGCTCCTCCTCGTACCCTAGGTGCTCGGCCTGCTGGGCCTTCAACTCCAGCATGCGCTGCAGCAGGGGTTCGAAGATCTTGAAGTCGTCGGAGGCCCGAGCCCGGACCCAGGCCGCCTGCGACCTGGAGGCCAGCTCGGCCATCTCCCGGACCAGCTCCGGGGGCAGCTTGACCGCCCGGTCACGGGAACGGCGGGCCAGGTCCACCATCGCCCGCCGGTCGGCATCCAGGTCCCGTTCGCTCAGCTCATCGATGAGGTTGCCGTACTCCGGGCTGATCAGCCGCTCGTGCTCAATGGAAGCCAGGGTGCCGGTTGCGGCGGCCCGTCCGGGGGCGGCCTTGGGAGGCATGAAGGTCTGCTCGTCCCAACCCATCAACCCGCCGATGCTCTCCAGGTGCCGGAGCTCGCGCATGCGGGCGCTGAACCGCTCCCAGGCGTCGGTGTCGGTGCTCATGCGCTCCAGCTTATCGGCATCCGGCCTCACCCGATTTTGAAAGTACGCAGCCTCAGCGCGTTGGCGACGACGCTCACACTGGAAAAGGCCATTGCCGCGGCGGCGATCGCCGGTGACAGCCGGCCCATCGCGGCCAGCGGGATCGCGGACACGTTGTAGGCGAACGCCCAGAACAGGTTCTGACGGATCACCCGCAGGGTTCGGCGGGCCAGGCGGATTGCCGCCGGGATCCGCGTGGGGTCGGCGCCCACCAGCGTGATGTCGGACGCCTCTATCGCCACGTCGGCGCCGGTTCCGATCGCGATGCCCAGGTCGGCCTGGGTGAGCGCCGGCGCATCGTTGATGCCGTCTCCGACCATCGCGACGACCTTGCCTTCGCCCTGGAGCCGGCGAATCTCGTCGACCTTGCCCCCGGGCAGCACCCCGGCGATGATGATGTCGATGCCCACCTCGCGCCCGATTGCCCGGGCGACCACCTGGTTGTCGCCGGTGATCATCGCCACGTGGACCCCGGCCCCCTTCAACGCCGCGACGGCTTCGGCCGACCCCTTGCGAAGCCGGTCCGAAAGGGCAATCAGCCCCCGGGCCTCACCGTCCCAGCCGGCCGCCACCACCGTCCTGCCCTCCTCCTGCAGCCGGCGCGCCTGGGCCTTGAGCTCCTCGGAGCGAAACAGCCCGCGCTCCTGAAGCAGCAGCGCCTTGCCGACCACCACCTCGGTCCGGCCGATTATTCCGTGGACCCCGAACCCGGTGGCCGACCGGAACTCGGTCACCGGCATCAGCGAAAGCCCGCGCTCGTGGGCGCCGGCGACTATCGCCCGGCCGATGGGGTGCTCGGAACCAGCCTCTACCGACGCCGCCCGGACAAGGATGTCCTCCGAAGAGACGTCGCCGGAAGCGGTGACGATGTCGGTCACTGTCATCCGGCCCTCGGTGAGGGTCCCCGTCTTGTCGAGCACCACCGCGTCCAGCTTGCCCGATCGCTCGAAAACCTCTCCCCCGCGGATCAGCACCCCCATCTCGGCGCCCCGCCCCGATCCCGCCATGATGGCGGTGGGGGTAGCCAGGCCCATGGCGCACGGGCAGGCGATGATCAAAACCGCTATCGAAGGTATGAGAGCCTGCTCCAGGCTGCCGGTAGCCAGATACCAGCCGGTGAAGGTCGCAATGGAGATCACGATGACCACCGGAACGAACGTGCCGGCCACCCGGTCGGCCAGCCGCTGGACCGGCGCCTTCGACCCCTGCGCCTGCTTTACCAGCTCCACGATCTGGGAAAGGGCGGTGGACTGACCCACCCGGCTGGCGACCACCTCGAGCCGCCCCTGCTGGTTGAGCGTGCCGCCGAAGACCTCCTCGCCCGGCATTTTGTCCACCGGCACGGGTTCCCCGGTCAGCATGGACT
>DATLGP010000448.1:0-1724 GCA_035540395.1 Actinomycetota bacterium | reverse complement strand
GCCCACCACCACGGCCACCGTGCCGTCCGGCAGGTGGATCACGTCGTACCAGTCGCCTCCCACCTCCACGCCGGGAACCGCGGGCAGGTAGCGCGCCGCCGTTTGCAGTCCGGGGAGCCGGGGAAGCCTGGCAGGAAGAAGACTGCGCTGCAACATCTCGGAGGCACTTCGCTGAGCTGCATAAAGCCTGGCGTTCTCGATGGCTATGGCAGCCTGGGCGGCGATCCCCTCCGCCAGGTGCTCGTGCCGTTCGGTAAACACGCCGGCCCGCTCATGACCGAAGAACAGTCCTCCGAGCACCTCTCCGTGCCGGGAAACGACGGGTACTGCGAGGTAGCTGCAGACCGGCAGGTGACCCTCGGGCATACCGGAGTAGGGGTCGTTTCTACCAAACGAAGGATGTTCGGTGATGTCGTCGGAACGCACCGTGCCCTCCCCCCGGAAGGTCGGCCCGAAGATGTCGGTGTTTCGGGGCATCGGAAATTGGGAGAATGCCTCGGGGGAAACCCCGGCCAGGGAGTAAAGCTTGTAGGATTCGCCCTCCTCGTTTACCAGGTTGTAGAAGAAGGCACCGAACTGGGCCCCGGTCAGGTCCGTCGCAATGTCGGTGACCGCCTGCACGACCTCCTTTAGGTCCAGCTGGGCGGTAAGTACCCTTCCCACGTCGTACAGCGTCTCGGCAAGAAGGCTTTGTTGACGCAGTTCTTCCTCGGCAGCCTTGCGTTCCTCCAGCTCGGCAATGCGCTGTTCGAGCGAATCTGCCATTCGGTTGAGCTCCTCGCCCAGCCCGCCCACTTCGCCATAGCCGCCTACGGGAACGCGCGCGCCCCGTTCCCCCCGCCCGATGCTCCTGGCTGCGGCAGCCATCGAGCTCAAAGGCGCCAGGAGGTGCCGGCCAACGACACTGACGGTCGCCACCGTCACAACCATCACGGCAAGCAGGATCATCGCGAGGTTTCTGGTGGAGTCGGCGACCGAAGCGAAGGCTTCGCTCCGTTGCTGCTGGAGCACGGCAATTGCCGGGACTATCGAGCTGGCGGCCGCGGAGTACAGGTTCCGGCCCTCATCGGCCGTGCGGGCCTCAAACGAGCCCGCCGGCTCCAGGGCCTGCTCGGGGACGGTGAAATGCTCCTCGCTCAGAACCCGGTCCTTGTCCCTATGCACCAGGATCCGGCCGTCCTGCCGGACCAGGAAAGCGGTTCGGGAGCTGCCGGTCTGTACTTCATCGAAGTGCCCGGCCAGCTCGTCAAGCGGTATCTCTGCGACCAACGCTCCTCGAACGGTCCCCGGAGGGCTCTCAATCGAAACCACCAGCTCCACCATTGCGGAGCTCACTCCCACCAAATGAGCACTGAAAGATCCGGGGACCATGTCCCTCAACAGGTCCGGACGGCTCCCCAGCTCCGCCAGGCTCACCAATCTGGTCCCCGATCCGGCGGCGATGGGATCGCCTGCGGCGTTGAAGACCGCCAGCCGGTTGATCTCCGGCATCGTCTTTAGGACTACGTTTACCTCCGACTGGGCCGTCGCGCCCGATTGCTGCAGGTCTTTGCGAGTGGCCACGGTTCGCAGACTATCCACCCGGGTCAGGATCCGGTCGTCCAGCCTCTTCGCCAGACCGCTGGCCAGGTTTTCGTTCTGATGGTAGATCTGGGACCTCAGAGCTCTCCCGGCAGAGGCTGCAATCAGCCAGCTGCCCACCACCCCGGTTACGAGCCCAGCGA
>DATLGP010000447.1:0-3159 GCA_035540395.1 Actinomycetota bacterium | reverse complement strand
ACATCGGGCTGACCAACAAGAACGGCCTGGCCAAGACCTCGGAGCGTCGCCGGCAGGCCACCACCGCGGTGCTGGCGCTCGCGCCCAACCTGCTGGGCCAGCTGAACTGCCCGGAGGTGGACGGCCTGGTGCACCCCAAGGAGGTCGCCGAGGCGATCGAAATCTGGCTGGCCATGGGCAACTCCGTCGGCTTCGCCCGATTGTCGGCGGGGGTGCGCGAGATCGTTCTGAACACCGCCTACTCAGGCGAAACCGGCCATGCGGCGCGCAGTTTCGTCGATCACTATCTGGCCGGGTCTCAACGTCTGCTGTCGGCGTCGCACGTCCACCGGGGCCTGATGGCCCAGGACGGGGCGACCTGCACCTTCCCGATCGAGCATCACAGCCATGAGGGCGAGATCCAGCTCGATCCGCTGGGCGTCATCAGCCTGAGCTCGTTCAGGTCCCGGCCCGAACCGGCCCCGCGCGCGCCCGGGCGCGCTAACAAAAAGGAGGACGCATCATGAGTTTCCGCAAATCCCGCAAGTCCCGCAAGAAACACACGATCATCGGCCACGGGGACCAGAGCCTGGAAGCCCGCGCGATGCGTGAGGCCACCCGTGCCGAAGAGTACGCCTCGCGCGTCGTCCACGACGCGGAGAGCTCGATCGCCGGTCCAGGGCGCCGGCCCCACATCGAGCCGATCATCGGGCCGGGTGGAATCCAGCCGATCATTGGCCCGGGCGGAACCGAACGTCCCCGGCACTATCGCCCCGGCAACGCCACGGCGGCGGTCGAGGCGGCCGAGCGCATGGTCCACCAGGCCGAACGCACCGTGGAGCATGCCATCGCCGAGGGCGCGCGCCACCAGGACCGCGCCATGCACCAGGCCGAGGAAGCCATGGAACGGGCCATCAACGAGGCGCAGCGCCAGGCCACCCGCGCGGTGAAGGTAGCCGAGTACGCGGTCTCCCGGGACCAGTGAATCCTCAACGCCGCCGGCGTGAGTGCGACGGAAGGGTTCGCAGATGGTGATGAAGACGGAACTGCCCGGCAACGGGGTCAAACACGTGGTCGTGCTGATGCTCGAGAACCGCGGGTTCGACCACCTGATGGGCTGGTTGTATGACGACAAGACCCAGCCGAGGCAGATCCTGGGACGGGAGGGGGACGAACGTCCCTTCCTGGGTCTATCGAGCCTGAGCAAGGAGGCCTTGGCCGACCTTGCGAACCCTACGCCGTCGGGTGGGTCATTGCCGATCAACAAGGGCGCCCGCTCGCCGAAAACGCCGGCCTACAACACCGGCGAAAGCTTCGAGCACATCATGAACCAGGTGTGGACCAAGGGGCTGAAGCCCGAGGCCTGGTTCAACCGCGAAGCCCGCGAGGCGCTGATCCAGAAGATGATCGAGGAGCGGCAGCCGACGATGCGCGGCTACGTCCTGGACTATAACCTCGACGTCCAGCAGCACATGAAGATCAGCCTGGGCAAGGACGATCTCAGCGAGGTGCTGGACACCTACACGCCCGAACAGGTGCCGGTGCTGAGCGGCCTGGCCCGGTACTACGCGGTGTCGGACGAGTGGTACTGCTCGGTCCCCAGCCAGACCAACACCAACCGGGCCTTCTCGCTGTCGGGCACCTCACGGGGGATGGTCAACAACAGCTTCTACGATCCCGACACCTGGAACCCCGGCGTCAAGGTGATGCGCTGGTGGGAAGGCAAGAGCCATTCAGACGAACTGCCGGTCTCGACCCGCTGCCTGTTCGAGGTTCTGGAGCAGCATAACTACGACTGGAAGGTCTACTGGCAGGACACCTGGCCGCCCAAGGTCCTGACCCTGGGCATGGAGTGGCAGTATACGCGGACCATGTTCCCACTGCTGCAGAACAAGAAGTTCGACAAGAAATTCAAACAGTTCGACGCTTCAAAGCCCAACAACGACTTCTTCGAGGACTGCCGCAATGGCCGGCTGCCGGCGGTGAGCTGGATAGAGCCCAAATGGGGCGGCGGCGTCGCCTGGAATTCGAAGATGCGCGGCGTCGGCAACGACTACCACCCGGTCTCGGACACCACCGTCGGCGAAGACTTCGTGATGAACGTCTACAACGCCCTGTCCTCCCACGAGAACTGGAAGGACACCCTGCTGATCATCACCTTCGACGAGAACGGCGGCACCTACGACCACATGTTCCCGCCGCTGGCGCGTCCGTCCAAGACCGACGCCTGCCCCCTGCCCGAACCCCCTATCGTGCGGGGCGACATGGACGAGGAAACGCGCACCCAGTTCGGGTTCGGCTTCGCCCAGTTCGGCGTACGGGTCCCGACGTTGCTGATCTCTCCGCGCGCGCCGCGGGGAACGATCTTCCGGTCGACGGAGGACACGCCTTTCGACCACACGTCGATGATCGCCTCGGTCCTGAAGATGGCCCGGATTCCGAAGGACGAGTGGATGATGGGAGACCGGGTCGCGCACGCCCCGACCTTCGAACACCTGCTGCAGCACGGCCAGGTGGCCAACCCTCCCGATCCCACGGAGGCGTTGAAGGTCAGCGGGGCCCGGGAGGTGGGCGACACGCTGAACTACAACACCCAGTACATCTTCGAGTACGTCGGCGACATCTGGCACAATCAGCCGGGCCCGGTCTACCTGGCCAAGTCCGCCTACGGACGAATGTACGCCTTTTCCTATCCGACATTCACCGCCGATCCCGAGGCGGCCATCACCTTCTCGATCGCGCCGGTCGGCGGGGGCGACGCGGTGACGCCGATCCTCAACATGTCGACGGTGCGCATCAAGACCAGCGAGCGGTCGCCGCTGGGGAACAGCATGTTGACCGTGCGGGCCGAGCTGGCGGGGGTCTTCTACGATCACGACGCCAGCGATCCCGGCGCCCAGTGGCAGATGCGACTGCTGTCCAGCCGGGACCGGCGCGACGAGATCCGGGTCAACGATCTGGTCTTCTTCGTCAGCCAGCTGCAGCCCGCCGTATGGCAGAAGCTGTCGGAACAGACCCATCCCGACCCGATGCAGCGCCTGCTGCCTTGGCCCAAGGATCCGACCTACGCCACGACCCGCGCCGGCGAATGGGGTCTGTGGCGCATCCGGCCCAAGCCGTTGATCGGCTGAGGCGATCTCACTCCGCCGGCTCGCTCAAGGCGTGCCGGCGGAGTGAGAT
>DATLGP010000446.1:0-2942 GCA_035540395.1 Actinomycetota bacterium | reverse complement strand
CGTGCAGGTCCGCAACTTCGGCCCCGACCATCGAAAGACCGAGCTCGTGATGGAGTTGAACTCCGAGCCGGTGGCCTCGGTCTCGTTGGACGTTCCCGCCTCTTCGTCGGTGGAGCGGTCGTTCGACCTGGGACCGGCCGGAGGACGGCTGGTGGCCCGGATCAGCGCCCGGGACACGCTGGCGGCCGACGACCGGGCGTTTGCGGTCCTCGAGCGTTCCCGCCCCCGCAGGATCCTTTTGACGACGCCGGGCAATGTCTACCTGGAAGCCCTGATCCGCCAGATTCCGGGCGCGGAGGTGACGGTAGCTTCGGCGGGCGAGGACCCGTCCGGTTTCGACCTGGTGGCCTACGACCGGGTGAACCCGCCCGAAAACCTGGAGGTTCCGGCCCTGTTCCTGGCGGTCCCCGGCGGTCCTCCCGCAGGGCGCCTGACCGGGATGGTCGAGGACCCAACGATCTCCTACCTGGCCGGCGACGACCCCCTGCTGGCCCAGGTCGACCTGGGAGACCTGGCTATCGCCGAGGCCCAGCAGTTCGAGATCCCGGGGTCCCGCACCCTGGTGGCAGGCCGCTCCGGCAACGTCGAAACCCCCCTGGCGGCGGTTTGGACCCAGGGAGTCCACCGTCGGGCCTACCTCGGCTTCGACCTTCACCAGAGCAACCTTCCGCTCCAGGTCGCCTTCCCGATACTGGGCGACCACCTGCTGTCCTGGCTCGGGGGCGCAAGCGACGTCCAGGCCCGGTTCGCCGGCGAGCCCCTGGAGACCGGCGGCCCGGCCGGCGCCACCGAGGTACGAATCGAGCTTCCCGGCGGCCGGGAGGCCTCGGTCGTGCCCGGACAGGTCTTCGACGAGACCGAACAGTCCGGCTTTTACGCAATGAGCTTTCTGGCGGGGGACCGGGTGGTTTCCGAGAGGACGGTTGCCCTGTCGTTCCCGGCGCGCGAGTCGGACATCCTCCCGAAGGGGGTCGAGGCTCCCGCCGGATCGGACCGGCCGGGACTGGTGACCGATGCCCGAACCTCGCTGGCCCGATGGGTGCTGCTGGGGGCCCTGGTGCTGGTGCTTCTCGAGTGGTGGTGGGCGCACGGACGCCCGGTGCCCGGTGCGGCCCGCATGACCCGAAAGCGTCCGGCGTGAGGTTCTCCGAGCCCTGGTGGCTGGTGGGCCTGGGGCTGGTTCCGGTCCTGGTGTGGATTCATCGCAGGGGCGTCAGCGCGGTGCCCCTGCGCCAGCAGAAGATCGGGCTGGCGGTACGGCTGATCCTGCTGGCGTGCCTGGTGCTGGCCCTGTCCGGGGCAAGCCTGCGGCTGCCCGAGCGGCGCCTCGCCACCGTGTTCGTCGTCGACGTTTCGGACAGTGTCGGCTCGGCGGGCGGACAGGAGGTGTTCGGCTTCGTGACCCAGGCGATCGAGGGCAAGCCGGCGGACGCGATGGCCGGGGTGGTGGCTTTCGGACGGGAGGCCCGGGTTGAGCTGAGCGTGTCGGAACAGGCGGAGCTGGTACAGATCGCAAGCCGGCCGGATGGGACCCGCACCAATCTGGCCCGGGCGCTGCGGCTCGCCTCTGCCCTGCTGCCCGAGGGAGCCCGGCGCCGGATCGTCGTTTTGTCGGATGGGAGGGAGAACTCCGGCGATGCCCGAACCGAGGCCGCCCGGTTGCGCCGGCTGGGGATTCGGGTGGACACGGTGGCGCTCGCCGGCCGTCCCGGTGACGGGGCGGCGGTCACCGGGGTGAAGGCGCCGTCCAGGGTGCGGGTGGGCGAGGAGTTCGAGGTGGACATCTCGCTGATCGCCGGGGCCGCGACACCGGCCCGGCTGGTGACCAGCAACGGCAGTGCCATCGTCGACGAGCGCGACATCGATCTGGTGCCCGGCCTGAACACGGTGAAGCTAACCCAGACCGCCGGCGAGCCGGGAGCGATCAACTACCGGGTTGAGGTCAGGGCGGAGAGGGATTCGGTGCCCCAAAACGACAGCGGGGCAGCGCTGGTGCTGGTCGGCGGGCCGCCCCGGGTGCTGGTGCTGGAGCAGGCACCCGACGAAGGGCGACTGGTAGCGCAGGCCCTCTCCGAGCGCGGGCTGTCGGTTGAGAGGCGGACGGTCACCGGGTTCCCGGCGGCCGACGAGCTGGCGGCCACCGATTCCCTGGTCCTGGTGGACGTGGAGGCCACCCAGTTGACCGACGCCCAGGTCGGTTCGCTGCGAGGCTTCGTCAGGCAGCTGGGCCGGGGACTGGTGACCATCGGGGGGGAGAACTCGTGGTCTTTGGGCGGGTACCGCAACTCCCAGCTGGAGGAGCTGCTGCCGCTCGAGTCGGACATAAAAGACCCGCGCCGCCGCCCGTCCATCGCCCAGGTGCTGGCGATAGACACCTCCGGGAGCATGTCCACCTGCCATTGCGCCGGACCCGGGATACAGTCCGACCGGCTGGCGCAGGGCCCCAACAAGACCGACATTTCCCGCGCGGCGTCGGCCAAGGCCATCGAAGCGCTCTCCGAGAACGACGAGGTGGGGGTTCTTGCTTTCAACACGTCCTCTCAATGGGTCCTGCCGCTGCAGAAGCTGCCTTCGAACGAGGTCGTCCGCAGCGGCCTGAGCCGCCTGCACCCCACCGGCGGAACCGCGATCCCTCAGGCGGTGGAGACGGCGGTCCGGGACCTGCAGAACTCCAAGGCTGCCCTGAAGCACATCATCCTGTTCACCGACGGCTGGAGTCAGACGACCGACCTTTCCCAGGTGGCCCGGTGGGTCAAGGAGCAGGGGATCACCCTGTCGGTGGTGGCCACCGGCGAGGGCACCGGGACCGAGCTGGCCCGGATGGCCGACGAGGGCGGCGGCCGCTTCTACGCCGGCACGAACCTGTACAAGATCCCGGAGATCTTCATGTCCGAGGTGACCACTGCTACCCGGCGGTACATCAACGAGGGCGAGTTCTTCCC
>DATLGP010000445.1:0-1960 GCA_035540395.1 Actinomycetota bacterium | reverse complement strand
GCCTAGGACCGATGAGGGGGCCCTTCCTGCTGGTAACCGCCGCCACCCTGATGGCCACGCTGGCCTCCTCCTCCCTGGTCGCCAAGTGGATCTCCGGCTCCCTCGAACTGCTAGCCCTGGATCTCGCCCGGATCGCCAGGGGGCACTCCGACCGGGTCACCCCGTCGGGGCCGGTCGAATCAGTACGCCTGTCGGAAGCAATCAACGGCATGGCGGAGGAACTGGCGGGTGTGATCGACGAGCTGAGGGCGGAGACCGGCCTGCGAGAGCAGATCCTCACGTCCATGCGGGAAGGGGTGGTGCTCGCCGACACCTACGGAGAGGTGATCTATGCCAACCAGGCCGCCTACGACATGTTCGGGCGCAGCCCTCGCGACCTCCTGCCGGCCCAGCTAGCGGGCGCGGGGGAACACGAGTTTACGATCCATCACCCGCGGCGACGTGAGCTTCGCTCCACCTCGGTGAGGCTGGAGGACGGGCGGACCCTGGTGGTGATCCAGGACGAGACCGTACGCAAGCGTGTCGAGTCCATTAGAAGGGACTTCGTCGCCAACGCTTCGCATGAGTTGAAGACTCCGGTCGCCGGGATCATGGTCACCGCGGAGACGGTGGAGCGAGCTTTGGACGGTGACGTCCATCACGCCAGGCGGTTTGCGGCCAACCTGGTTCGCGAGGCCCGCAGGTTGAGCGCCCTGGTGCAGGACCTACTGGACCTGGCCCGGCTGGAGAGGGGTCAGGGAGAGCGCTCCCCGATCCGTTTGGCGGAGGTCATCCAAGGCGAGCTGGAGGCACTGAGGGAGCGGATAGAAGCGAAGGGCCTGGTTCTGCAGGTGGAGCTTGACGACGGGATAGAGGTGCTGGGGGTGGCCGAGGACCTGGCGCTCATGGCTCGCAACCTTCTGGAGAACGCCCTGGTCTACACCGCAGAAGGGTCGATCCGGGTGCGGCTGGCCGACACCGCCAAAGCCTTCGAGCTACAGGTTACCGATACCGGGGCGGGGATTCCGTCGTCGGATCTGGAGAGAATCTTCGAGCGCTTCTACCGGGTGGACAAAGCCCGTAGCCGGGATACCGGTGGCACCGGGCTGGGGCTGGCGATAGTCCGGCACGTGGCCGAAAGCCACGGGGGGGTGGTGGAGGTCGCAAGCGAGCTGGGGTCGGGATCGACCTTCACCGTGCGTCTTCCTTATCCGGGCTAGTCCCGGACGCAGGTTACTCCGACCTTCTCGGGGCCCTTGTTGCAACGGGCCCTGATGAATCCCTCGATCGCCTTGGTGTTCAGGCTTTCGCACTGCTGCGAATGGCGCCAGGCGGCCAGCGCAATCGGCTTTTCTATGTCGGGGTTGGGAACGGCGATGACGCCGTCGACGTGGGAGTCGGCAAACTCGTCGACCTCGTCCACCTCGTCGTCCGTCAGGTCTTTGTAATGGATGACGATGCCGCCGTGTTCCAGGTTGTGGACCAGCGCTTCCTGTTCCGGAGCCTCCCGGTACGAGCCCCACGGAGCAGGCTGGGGCCGGTGGGGACCCGAGGTTGGAGGATTGGTCTTGTAGTCGGTGTACTGCTCGTTCGGGTCGATATGCCTTTGACCCTCGTCCTCGTGGGACTCGATGGGTCCACAACCGGCTTGTTCTGCAGCTGCTGCGAAGGCTGCCCTCTCGCCCTGGGCCCTTTGGATGGCAAACCAGGTTCCCCCGCCGATGGCAATGAGCAGGACGATCGCAATGAGAATCTGCTTGCGTCGCTTGGCCTGCTGACGTTTGCGGGCGACCGCGATGCGTTCCTGGCGGGCGGCTTCGCGCTTCATCTTGCGCTCTTCGGCAGACTTGCTCAGCGGAGCTGAGTCCTCGGCGGCTTCGGTTGATGCGACCGCCGCGGTCTCCTCTCCGGCGGTCACGTCAGAAGAGGCGTCCTCGGCGGCGGCTACCTTGTCCGCGTCGTTCGGCGCGGCGCCTTTGGC
>DATLGP010000444.1:0-2312 GCA_035540395.1 Actinomycetota bacterium | reverse complement strand
TCACCCGGGACCAGGCCCGCAGACTGGGCGGGGCTGTCGGGCAGGACCTCGATCACCAGCGACCCGGGAGTGTCCTCGGCTCGAGAGAGGAACAAGCCCCAGCTGGACTCGTTCGTGAGAACGAGGGCGCCCAGGCGTCCGTCGGCCGGTTGGCCGGGGGATTCCGGGGCGGGAAACTCATCGGGGGAGACCTCACCGCCGGTGTTGTCGGATCCCTCCCGGCCGATCCGCTCTCTCAGCGCTTCGGGCGGGCCGCAGGCCGCACCCGCCAGCGACAGTGCCAGACAGATGAGCAGGATCCTGACGGAAGGTTTCACCGCCTCATTATGCGGCCAACAGCCCGCTGCCAAGCGCGCCCGCCGGCGAGAAGTCCCTATTGAAGTACGCTTTGGAGTGCGCGACCATCTCTCGCGGCTGTAAGGGTTCGGCGCATGCAGAATGAACGGAGGACGATATCTCTGAGAACACACAGCGGGAGGTAGGCAGCCAGGTTTCCCCGTCCGTAGCCAACGCAATCGATCCGTCCGACCTAGAGCCAGCCGAGGACTCGGTGAAGGTAACTCCGATCGGCAGTCCCCGGGAGCGGCAGGGAAGGTGGCCGACGTCACCCTATTTGCCCGGATTCACCAGCAAGGTTGCTTCCCGGCGGTGCCCGAAATGCGGTTTTGAGGCGTTCTCCTGGGCCAAGAGCTGCCGGTGCGGGGCGTCGCTCACCGACTGATCCGGAGGATTACGCAAAAGTCCTGAACCACTTCCCACTTTGTGCCGATAGGAGTACACGCACAGGGAAGGATGACTAGTTGGACTTTGGCGGACTAACCAAACAGCTACGCGTCCTGTTGCCCGGCCGTACCGTCGCTGGTTACTGGGGCGGCTTTCTTGCATTGGCAGTTCTGGCCGCCATACCGTTTGTTTTTCTGGCATTGACCGCGCCGTCGACCGAGGTCGACCACCCCGCAAGCCTGGCCGGCACGTCGAGAGCCATCGGGGAGGAAGCCGGGGACCCGGCTCCCGGGCCGTCGTTGAGTGCGTCGACCGGTGCCGGCTTGGCCGAGTCGCCCAGGCCGTCTGCCCGCCCTACGACCGGAGTCCCGCAATCGAAGTTCGCCTCGCCGGCGAGTCACCCGATCACCGACGAGAGCCTCCCCTCGCCGGGAAACGACTTCGATGTCAAGTGCTGGCCTGCCGCAACGGTCGTTCCCGGCCGGAGCGCCAGCGTGGAGTGCAACGTCCTTTTGTCCAACTACAGCAGCGGCGAGATCTCGCTCGCATGCCGGGTCGACGGCATGGAATGCACGATGACGCCAAACCGGCTGCGCCCACTTCCCCACCTGAGTTCACTGAACGCCAGGATGACCGTTGCCGCGCCGTCCTATGCACCCGTGGGTACCTGGGTGGCATCGGTCACGGCAACCGGGGGAGAAACCGGTGCGGCGCTCAAGCAGGCGGCGGTGAATGTAAACGTCCCGCCGCCGTTCAGCGTGAGTTGTGAATCGGTGGGGACCTCGTTCGTGCAAGGGGAGAAAGCGAACATGAAGTGCTGGGTTACCTTCCTCGACGCCTCGAGCGACGTGGTCAGCCTAAGCATCAGAAACGCCCAGGGTTTGCCGGCGGGCCTGGATACCTCCCGGCTTGAGGCAAGACCGAACGAGACTCAGGCCTTCAATATCGAGGTGGATACCGACAAGCTCCAAAGCAGGACCTATGTGCTTCAGGTCTATGCGTCATCCAACCGCTACCATCAGGAGGCGCCGGCGAGCTTCCAGGTGGTGCCGCCGTCCTGATTACCGAAAAAGGCTTGCCTGCCCCGGAGATGCCGTGCTAAAATGGTCGAGTTCCGCAGAAGTGAGTAGGGGCAACCCGAAAGCTACTGCGGAACACTTTTTTTTGCGGTTGGCCCCACCCCTGCGCCCGGACCGGGCGCTATTTTTTTGCTTCTAGCCTTCGCACGGGCGGCCCGGTTTCCGATGTTTAGGTCCCGATGAACTACAAATTCTTGCTTGGGTAACGCACGCGGTTACCCAAGACGAATCCTTGCAAATGACATTTCTGTAATTCATAATCCCCGGAATGGACGAGCAAGAGGTTCCCCAGGCGTTTCAAGCTTGTAGCCGCAACGCATGCAAGTCCGAAGCTACGGCGACCCTGAACTGCAACTACATGGCCCGGCGGGTGACTCTCGAAGACCTGCAAATGGACTCCGAGCCCGACCATTTCCATCTGTGCGTGGAACATTTGAAGCGGTTCAGGCCCCCGTTGGGCTGGCAGGTTGAGGATGCCCGAACGGACTCCGGTCCGCTAGAGATAGTCAT
>DATLGP010000443.1:0-4605 GCA_035540395.1 Actinomycetota bacterium | reverse complement strand
GAACGGTGTCGGAATGGCCGGCCAGAACGAACCGGCTGCTTTTCCCCATCGAAGTTCGGGCAACGATGTTGTTGCCGACCCGCTCGACGTCCAGCCAGTCCGCGGGCTTGAGACACTGCTCGATATGGTCGGTGATCTCGGCCTCGTTGAGGCTCACCGAAGGGATGGCGACCAGTTGCGCGGTCAGGTCGATGAGGTCGGTTGCCGGGGCAATCAGTATGGCTGGTCTCCTTGCCGGATCAGTTTGACGTTACCGCATCATCGCCCCGGCTCGCATGTCCGGCCGCAACAGTTACCGGTACCCCCGGCGACTTTGAAATAAGCAGATTTTTGGTTCGCCATAAGAATCAATTTCTGCGAGGATGAGACCTAGTCGATAAAGAAAGGGGTTCTTATGCCTCCGGAGGTTGGCTGAGCAGACGTAGGTGCAGACACCTGCAAATGGCGCGCCAAAGCTGGTTCGAAAGAAGAGCTGATGCGTCAGGTGGCTACTCACCTTCGTGATGTACACAAGGTCGCGACGCCTACACAGACGATCATGACCTACATCATGAAGAACGCCAAGTAAGCAGGAGGATCTGCGAGCCCTCGGTCGAGGACTCTATGACTTCTAAGGTGGCCCTCCCGGTCGGGACGGACATCGAAGAAAGGACGTCGGGCGATGCCCAGCGTCCTTTTCTTTTTCCCGCGCCCGACCATGCTGCATGATGTGCCCGAGCTTGCTCGCTATCCTTCTGGCCCATGCGAACTCAGTCCCTTAGCTGGCTGGCCTGCCCGGCGGCGGGATGCGAGGGCGCGCTGTCCCCGGGCGATTCTCCGCAGGCCCGTTGGGGCGACACCGGCGGCGCCGAACTTCTGGAAGGGGTCCTGGAGTGCCGCGGGTGCGGCGCACGATACCCGGTGATTCTCGGGGTGGCCCTGCTTTCGATGGACCTGCAGAGCTACCTTTGGACCTTCTGGACCGAGATAGAGTCCTGCGCCGCCCTCACGCCGCAGGGTGTCTCCCGGGAAATGGTTCAGTATCTGGGCATACCCAGCGCCTTCACCGGACAGGCCGGGCCCCCGGCCGAGGCGGACCACGACCTCGAGTGGTCGACCTCGCCTTATCTGCAAACCCATTTCGACAGCCGCTCGTTAACCGACGAACTTGACGAGGGGTGGTGGCGGGATGCCGTGCAGAGCCACCTGGTGGACTCCTCCAACCCCTACCGCCACCTGATGGAAGCGGTCCGGGATGCGTCCGGGCATAGGAGCGACGGCTTGGCGGTGGAGGTGGGGACGAGCGTCGGGCGGGGCAGCGCCGAGCTCGCCGGATGCTTCGAGTACTCGCTGGGGGTCGACCAGTCCTTTCGAGCGATCCTTGCCGCCAGAAGCTTGCTTTTGGGCGAACCGGCCCGGATGACAAGCTACCGGGTGCAGACCGAGAAGGGCCGGTGGGAGGCGAAAAACCTTACGGTTCCCACCGACATCGCTAACCTGGACTTCGTGGTGGCCTCGGGCAACGCTTTGCCGGTTCGGTCGTCCGGCGCCTCCTGCGTCGCCGCAGTGAACGTTCTGTGCGCGGTCTCCGAACCGCTGGCGATGCTCGACGAGCTTGCCCGGATCCTTGCCCGGAGAGGCACCGTGCTGATCTCATCGCCCTTCTGGTCCGACTCCGACCCGGACGGCGAATCTCCCCTGGCGCTGGGGGGGCCTGAATTCCTGCGGGAAAATCTTCGGCGCGACTTTGAGGTCGTTTCGGAGAAGGACATGGTTCCCTGGCTGCTTCGACTGGCGAAGCGCCGCTGGAACGTTTACCTCTGCCACTGTGTGGTAGCCACCAGAAGGTGATTTGAACCGCATCGGCGGTTCTGGCAGGCTTCAAACCCCGTTGCGAGGAGGCTGACAATGCCCAAGAACGTCGAGCTGGAGCTGGACGATTTCCTGCGCTGGCTGAGCACCATGCCGCACCACTTCGAGGAGTTCCGCAAGGACCCGGAGCGAGTGATGAAGTACGCAAAGTTGAGCGACATGGCCCAGTCGACCCTGCGCAGCATGGGCAAGGAAGAGGCCATCCAAAGGGTCCACGACAAGCTGGAGGAGATCCTGACCGCCCCGGAGTCCAGGAAGGAATCCACCTACGCCCGTGACTTCGCCGCCGAGGGATTCGGCGGCACCGTGATCAAAAAGGAGCCGGCGGACGAAGGTTAGCCGTCCGGCTACTAGGCGAGGCGGCCCTTCAGCAAGTTCAGGTCGGCACCGCCCCAGTGCTCGGTCAACAGGCCGTCGCTCAGCCGAACCAGGTCCAGGCCGGGCACCACCACCCGGCGACCGGTGGGGGCAATGTCCTGAAAGGGCCCGCGATGGGTCCCGGACATCGTGAACCGGAATGCCACAAGGTCACCCTCGCCGATCATCTCCTCGATATCCAGGCCGACGTCCGGGAAGGCGGTCCGGAACGCCTGAAGTCGCACCCGCTGGCCCTCGATGTCGAGCGGGGGCACCCCCGGGCCAATGTGCCGCAGGTAACCGGGCGCCAAGAAGACCGACGATTGGTCGATATTGCCCTTGTTCCAGACCTCGTCCAGGTATCGGCGCACCGTCGCTTTGTTGTGGTCGACGGGCATTGGACCTCCTGTGTTTTGGATGCTTGGAACCTCACCGACGGGCAAGTGAGCCAACAATAAAGGGCGGACCGTGGCTCCCGCACTAGTTTCGCCTCGGTCCTAAACTTGATGGACTGCACGGGGCAAACTCTGATCGATCGGTTAAAGGTCATGACCGACAAGGCCGCCAGTTGACCGCCACACACTACGAGTTACTCGGCGTCGCCGCCGGCTCCGCGCCGGAGGAGATCCGCCTCGCCTATCTGCGCAAGGCGCGCGAGAACCATCCCGACAAGCTTGCCGGTGCTGATCCGGTTCGGCTCCGCGAACGGCAAAGCGCCATGGTGGCCATCAACGCCGCCTGGTTTGTCCTGCGCGATCCGGATCGCAGACGGCTCTACGACCAGGAGCTGGAGCGGGCGGCGGAAGTACGGGCCTGGGAGCAGGAGGAGGACGAGGACTGGCTTCCCGAAACCGAAGAACCGTACGACTGGACCCAGGAGAGTGCGGTCATGCCTACGGAATACGGGGCGCACGGCAACCCGGCCGCATCCATCGCCCGCCTCTACATGATCGTGACGATTGCCGTTTTCATCCTTCTCAGCATTGCGTTTGCGTACGCGGTGGTGCGATCTGGATCGGTGGGCCTGGAGTTGCCCGAGTAGCTGCCCTATCCCGGACCGGTGAGCGCAACCGCGGCCTCCGGGGTCACCACCCGAAAGGCGAAGCTCTCCTCGAGGTACAGATAGACCGCCTCGTCGTCGTGCCGGCTGTATCCCAGCGAAAAGTCCTGGCCCGAGTCGAATAGGTAATCGCCGCCCCGCAGCGTCATGACCACCGCGCCGGCTACGCCCGGAGCCCAGACGATCGGCCCTCCGAGGATGCGCCGCAGGTGGTCGAAGACCGGGTAACCGCCGTACTCAGTCGTCTCGACCACGCCGGTATAGCACTCGGGGCCCAGCGCCAACCCGTAGGGTCCGCCGATCCCCTCACTTCTCAGCCGCTCCACGGCCCGGGCGACATGACCGGGATAGCTGTCGAAGTCCTGACCGAGGGCAACCGCCGGATGGGGGGAAGCTTGGGCTATGCCCTCTATCCCGGCCTCTGCGTAACCGTGGAAGACGGCCACGTTCTCGGCCAGCGCAATCCGGCGAACCGCTTCGTTCAGGCTTGCCAGATCGGCGTCCAGCGAACCCCGATCCAGGTTGGCCAACTCCGACCGGGAAAGAGAAAATTCGGCTCTCAGCTCCACCAGGGGCAGAACCTTTCGTGCCTTTGCCAAGACCCCTTCTCCCGGGGATGCCGTGACCTCGGTGGTCCGGCCGAGGTTGATGGATGAGTAGTCCCAGCCGTGCGGGCCGGAGAAGTCGACGAGCTGGCGGCCCGCCAGCACGACTTGCAGCTGGTCCTTGGCTTCTTCGTCTACGAGCTTCCAGCCGGCCTCGGAGATGGGGGCCAGCGACCGGAACAAATGGTTCATGCGGGGACGACCCTACCCTTCCCTCAGGCTGCCGACTCCCAGCGAGCCCGACTCAGGAATGCCCGCCGGCTCCGGGTCCTCCTCCTCGGCGTCTCCATGGGCACCGGCGCCCTCTTCGGCGGCGGTACCGAGCTCGACGATGTCCCCCTCCTGGAACAAGACGCCCTGGGCGATCCGGCGCCACATAGGGGTCCGGCGAAACAAGAACTCCAGGTCCATCGCAAAATGCTTGAACTCCTCGTTCTGGGCGTTTTGCATGATCGCCCGGGCTTCGGAATCCGGCTCCACCGCTATCCGCTGCATGTACCAGCCGATCGCCTCCACCTCCTCGATCAACGAGGTGCTAAGACGAGCAAAGGTCCGCACCTCAGCAGGCAATTCCTCGGGCGGCTCGTGGTACTGGCTGGTGCCCATCGGTACGTGTTCCTTAGCTCGGCTGATGGTTCCGGCCGCGCCGAGGGGGTCGGACGGCGGCCCACCTTTAGTTACCAGAAAGCCCAGGGCCCTAAACTCGGGCCCGCCTTAAACCCGACCTACCGA
>DATLGP010000442.1:0-1993 GCA_035540395.1 Actinomycetota bacterium | reverse complement strand
GCCGGGGACTCCACGCCCGATGTCCTGATCATGACTGCCACCCCCATTCCCAGAACCCTGGCGTTCACACTCTACGGCGACCTGGATGTCAGCATCCTCGACGAGCTGCCCAGGGGAAGAAGGCCGGTCAAGACCGAGGTGGTCCCCGAAGCGGAGCGCGGACGGGCCTACGACCTGGTTCGGGCGGAGGTTGGGGCGGGCCGCCAGGCGTACGTGATCACCCCGCTGGTGGAGGAGTCGGACAAGATGGCGGTCAAGTCGGCGGAGGCGGAGGCCCACCGGCTGGCCACCGAGGTCTTTCCGGATCTGAGGGTGGGCATGATGCACGGCCGAATGCGCCCGAACGCCAAAGAAAGTGTGATGGCCGGGTTTCGCCGGGGAGATGTCGACGTGCTGATCTCCACCACGGTGGTCGAGGTGGGGGTCGACGTGCCCAACGCCACGGTGATGCTCATCGAGGACGCGGATCGGTTCGGGCTCTCCCAGCTCCATCAGCTTAGGGGGCGTATCGGGCGGGGCAAGCATGCGTCGACCTGCCTGCTGCTCTCCGGCGTCATCGGCGACGAGGAGGCGGATCCCACAACACTCGAACGCCTGAAGGCGGTGGCTTCCACCAACGACGGCTTCAAGCTGGCCAACAAGGATCTGGAGCTGCGGGGCACGGGGACCATCCTCGGCGAGCGCCAGTCGGGCTGGAGCGACCTGCGGTTGACCCACCTGCTGCGCGACGTCGAGCTGTTGAAGGCTGCCCGCGAGGAGGCCTTCGCCCTGATCAGCCGTGACCCCGACCTCCTGCGGCATCCTAAGCTGCGGCTGGAGATGGAAGGCCGGTTCGCCGACCGCCTGGACTGGCTGCTGAGGTCCTAGGAGTGCCGTGAGAGTGATAGCCGGAAGCGCCCGGGGCCGCAGGCTGAGGTCGCTCGACAGCATGGGGGTGCGCCCGACCACCGACCGTCTGAAGGAATCACTTTTTTCGACACTCGGACCGGAGATCCGCGGCAAGCGGGTGCTCGACCTGTTCGCCGGTTCGGGTGCCCTGGGTATCGAGGCGCTGTCGAGGGGAGCCCGGCACGCCACCTTTGTGGACTCCAGCCCCCCGGCGATAGCGATGATCAAGGCCAACCTGGCTGCCACCGGTCTCGGCGAGTCCGCCCACGTTGTTCGCCAGAAGGCGGAGGCTTTTGCGGCAGGTGATCACCCGGGGGGCACGGAGCCGTTCGATCTGGTCCTGGCGGACCCTCCCTACGAGACCGGGATTCCGGCCCGGGCCCTTGAACGTCTTTTGACGTGCGGGCGGCTGGCTCCCGGCGCCATGGTGGTGGTGGAGGTCTCCTCCCGGCTGAAGGAACTGACGCCCCCCTTGGGATACCGTTTGCTGGATTCCCGAAAGTACGGAGACTCCAAGCTGCTGTACCTAACCGAGGACGAAGGAGGCGAATAAATGGCCGTAGCCATCTGTCCCGGGTCTTTCGACCCGCCCACCAACGGCCACGTCGACGTAATCCAGCGGGCCAGCCGGCACTTCGACCGGGTGGTGGTGTCGGTTGCCGTCAATCCAAACAAGACGCCCCTGCTGACTGCTGAAAGGCGGGTAAGCCTGCTTCGGGAGGTGCTGGCGCACCTGGACAACGTAGAGGTCGAGGCTTACGACGGGCTGCTGGTGGACCTGGCGCGGGCGAGAGGTGCCGGCGTGATCGTCAAGGGGCTGAGGGCGCTGTCCGACGTTGAGCGGGAGCTTCAGATGGCCCAGATGAACGCCGGGCTTTACGAGGCGGTCGACACCTTCTTCGTAACCACCGACCCCCGCTGGAGTTTCGTGTCATCGAGCCTGGTGAAGGAGGTGGCGGCGTACGGGGGGGACGTTAGCGGGCTGGTTCCCGCCGCCGTGAACCGGGCGTTGCTCGGGTAGGGGCGGACTGTGAACCCGAGCGGTAAAGGGGCGGAAGACGCTAGCCCCAAGCGCCTCCCGCCCCGACCGCTCTCGTCATCTCAA
>DATLGP010000441.1:0-5730 GCA_035540395.1 Actinomycetota bacterium | reverse complement strand
TCTTCGGAGCCTGTGCGGGCTTGGTCGCGGCGGGTACCACCAGGTTGGTTACTTCCGGTTCGGGAGGCATGGGAGGCGCCGGAGGCTCTTGTGGTTCTCCGAATGGGAAGGCCAGGGGGACCAACGGGCTGTTCATCGCCGCCTCGGCGGCCTGATCGACTGGTGCCGGAGCCGGCGCAGGCGGCTTGGAGGCCAGGAAGACGAAGAGGGCGAACGGAAGGATGCCCAGGGCAATCAGGCCGATGGAGTGGAACATCGGCGGCAGGTCCCGGATCGGCAGCCGGCCGCGGGAGCGTGGGACCGGCGACGGGCCTTCCGTTACCGGACCGTTGGGATGCTCCTGCTTGCGCTTGAATCTCAAGGCGTGTCCTTCCTTGTAAGCGGCCCCGAATTGTACCGCTGTGGTGAGCAAAAACTACGGGAATGCCGGCCCCGAGGGACGGCCTAGCCGGGTGGGTCTAGTTTGTAAACTTGGCGGAGATGGCCTTCGCCAGCGGGCTGGCATCGGCAGCGTTTTGTTCGGGTGGCACATCGCACGCGGTGATCTCCGGGAAGAACTCCTCCATATTGCTTCCGCACTTCGGACAGGGTTCGGTCTGGCCCTCGTCCTCAGCGACCATTTCCAGCCCGCACATTACATCCAGGCACTTGTACGAGGCCATGGTTCCCTCCTTCGTCATTGGGTAACCTTGCTCGCACCAATAATCTCATCTCTTCGCTCTTAACTCTTAGACCGAGCGGTTTGAGCAATGCGGTGCCGAAGCGGCTCGGCCCTTAGAATTGGGCTCCCTGACCATTGTTTGTCGTCTACCGTCTGGCAGGAGGTCGAAGATCGGTTCGAGAGTCGAGATTGATAAAGCGTGCACGTAGCAACGTGAGCGGCGGCTTCGACGGCGACCTGGCGGAGCCCGCCGGGAACGAGGGCTTTCACCGGGAAGCCGCCATGCGGCTAGGTGTAGCGGATCAGCGCTATACCTCCTGCCGCCGGGCGCTGGTTGAAGCCATGGCGGCCGCAAGCCGGCCGCTGACCATTGCCGAGATCTTGACGGTCGCCGATTCCGTCACGATCAGCTCTGCCTACCGCAATCTGGCGATCCTGTGCGAAGCGGAGGTCGCCCGCAGGGTCTCGGGCGCCGACGACCTGGGCAGGTTCGAGCTGGCGGAGGACGTTAGCGGCCACCACCATCATCATCTGATCTGCTCCGCGTGCGGGACGATGGCCGACGTCAGCGCTTCCGAGTCACTGGAGCAGGCGGTTGCGGAGGCCGCTCGTCAGGCGGCGGAGGAAACCGGTTACGACGTCAGGGCACACCGGGTGGACCTGGAAGGCCTGTGCCCCGCATGCCGGTGAGCTGGCGGTCCCGGCGACGAGCACCTGGAGGCAGACCGGCCGGTGGCGGACCGGCCCCGGTTATTCGACCGTGATCGTGATGCTGCTGGTGATCGGCAGAGCGACGTGGTCGCCGTCAGCCACCTGCAGGCAAAGCTCGCGCTCGCCCGGTTCCAGAGTGACCTCCGCCTCAGTCTGACCCATCCCGTAGTGGACATGGGATTCGTCGGCTGGAATGACCTCGCCCTCGTCCACGCACCCGGCGTCCACCATGACGTGCAGGTGGCCGGCGTTCTCCCGGACTCCGCTGGCTGCCGGCTCGATGGTCACACCTTCCGCCCTCATCTCCAGCCGAACCGGGTTGGAGACGGTTTCCCCGTCCTGGGGTGAGATGAACTCGACACTGCCAGCCGGACCCGGGTCGGGCGGCAAACCCTCGAGGGCCGGATCGTCGGCTCCGCCGCCACATGCGGCCAGAACCAACACGATCATCAGAAGAGTTCCTGTGAACTTGCTCATTGTGCCGGCTCCTTCGTCTGCCGCTGGTCGACCTGAATGCCCATGACCATAGGAACGGGGCGGTGGGCTGTCAATCGGAGGGGTTGGGAGGTGAAGCGATTAGATGTAGCCGCTGACTTGGGTTGTCCTGAATGAAAGAGACCTGGTAATCCATGCGGTTGAACAGCGCCTCCGCCTCGGATTGGATCTGTCCGTCGTGCACCTCGACCACGAAAGTGCACTTGTTCGACGAAAGCAGGTCCCCCGCCCCGGCCAGTACCTCCAGCTCGCCGCCCTCTACGTCCACCTTCACCAGGTTGGGCACCCCGAATTGCGCGGCGAGCCGGTTGAGGCTGGTTGCCGAGACCTCAATCTCCCCGTCGTCGGCAAGATGGCCGATCCCCCCGCCGGCTCCGGGAGTGAACCGCCGTTCCTCGTCCTGCGTGCCGGCCGCTTTCCTGACCACCTGGACGTTGCCGGCGTGGTTGCTCTTCAGGTTGGCCTCGAGCTTGGGCGCCATGAACGGGTCCGGTTCCACCGAAACCACCGTTCCGCCGTCGCCGACCAGCCGGGCCATCAACAGGGTGAAGAATCCCAAGTGCGCTCCCACGTCAAAGGCAATCTGCCCCGGCTTCAGGTGTTTCGCCAGGGCATTTTGAACCTCGGATTCATACGTACCGGCGATCATGTCCCGCTGTTTTCGCGGGTCTACATCCAGCAGCGTTCCCTTGAGCAGCCCGCTGCTGACCGGTAACACCTCGCGCCTGCCCGCCGGGGCCGCCTTGTCCATGACAAAGCGCATGGCGTTTCCCACCGGGCCCTTCTTCAGCAGCCGCTGCACGCGAATAGGCACCACCCGGGCGGCATTCAGAACCACCTTGTGGGCGATTCCTCCCTTTCGGGGGCTCGGGGGGCCGGAGCCGTTGTCCGGGTCTTCAGCTGTGGAGGGATGATCGGGGGTTTGTCCTGTGATGGTTTGCACCTCGGTCAGTGCCGGAGCCTTGGCTCAGGGAACGTTTGCGCTCTTCGGATGGACATGCGGCGTCACTCGGGTACCTTCCCACTATTCAGGCGGTCTAGTCGGAAGGTTCTCGCCGGAACCCTGTCGGTTGGCCGGTTGCCGGCTGTCCGGCCTGAGTTGCGTCTCGAATCACCCCCACCAATTCCTCCAGGACGTCCTCCAGGGTGATCACACCGAGCAGGGCGCCGTTGGACTCGTGCACGCGGGCAAGGTGGGTGCCCCTCTCCTGCATTTGCCGGAGCGCCGAATCCAGGGGCTCTTCTGCTGCCAGGGTGGGCATCGGCCGGATGCGCTTGGCTGCGATCGTCCGTTGCCGCTTGTCCGAATCCTCTTCCAGCACGTCCTTGAGGTGCAGGTAGCCGAGCATCTCGCCGGAGGGGCTGATGACCGGGAAGCGGGAAAAGCCGGTTTCCGCCGCCTTCGCCTCTACCTGGGCCGCATTGACCTTGGAGGGTAGAACCTTCAGCTTGTCGGTAGGGATGAGCACCGAGCGGACCGTTCGTTCGGGAAACGCCAACGCCCCTTTCAGCAGCTCGTGCTCACTGGCCTCCAGAAGTCCCTCCCGCTTGGATTCCGCCACCAGTTCGGCCACCTCCTCGCGGGTGAAGGTTGAAGTCACCTCGTCTTTGGGCTCGACCTTGAAGACGCGAAGAACGCCGTTGGCCAGGCCGTTCAGCAGAACGATCAAAGGCCTCAGCACGAAGACAATCGCATAGAGAATCGGGCTGAGCAGCATTGCCGAGGTGGTGGGAGCGGCGAGGGCGAGGTTCTTGGGGACCATCTCACCGAGCACCATGTGAAGAAAGACAACCACCATGAGAGCAAGGGTGAACGCAATCGGGTGAAGCAGTGCTTGGGGGACTCCCAGCGCCGCGAAAGGAACCTCCAGCAGATGAGCCACCGCCGGTTCGGCGATCGCCCCCAGCCCCAGCGAGCACATCGTGATGCCCAGTTGAGAGCCCGCCAGCATCAGCGAGACCCGCTCCATTGCCTTCAGCGTGACCTTTGCCCGCCGTGACCCCGCCTCCGCCCGCGGTTCGATCTGCGACCTGCGAAGCGAGATGAGCGCGAACTCGGCACCGACGAAGAACGCGTTGCCGATGAGCAGGGCGGCCGCCGTCACCAGGGCGGCGAGGTTACCCACCGCCGTCCGTACCGGTCGCGTCGTCGCCCTCGGGCGGGGGGTCAGGTTCGGGTTGCACCTCGGCCAGCAGCCGATCCACCCTCAATCCGTCCATCCGCTGGACCGTAAGCACCACCGGTTTCGAGTCGAGCGTGAGTGCGGCGAGGTCTCCCACCCTGGGAATGCGGCGCAGTTCCCCCGCCATCAAACCCCCCAGCGTGTCGTAGTCCTCGCTGTCGGGAAACGCCAGCCCGGTCAACTCCCGGGCCTCATCGGTGCGCAGCAGCCCTGAAAGCGACCAGACCCCGTCCGGGCGCCGGTGCCCGTGCAGGTTCGTACGGTCGTGCTCGTCGACGATTTCCCCGACGATCTCCTCGATCAGGTCCTCGAGCGTCACCACTCCCGCGGTCCCGCCGTACTCGTCCACGACCACCGCCATCTGCAGGCCTTTCCCCCGGAGAACGGTTAGAAGCTGGTCGAGCTCGGTGGACTCCAGCACCAGGACCGGCGGGATCATCACCTCGCCCACCGTGCGAGTGGAGCGTTCCTCGAACGGGGCGGCGATGGCCTGCTTGACGTGCACCACGCCGACCGGGTCGTCCACCCCCTCTCCCAGGACGGGGAAGCGGGAATGGCCGGTGGCGCGGGCGAGGGCTACCAGGTCCGAGATGGGCGAATCGATACTGAGGGTCCGTACCCGCCGGCGGGGGACCATCACGTCGGCGGCCGTGAGCTGGCCGAACCTGAAGGAACGGATGATCATGCCGGCGGTCTCGCTCGCCAGCGTCCCCTCGGCCCGGGAACGCTGCACGAGTGAGAGCAACTCCTGGGGGGACCGGGCCGAAGCCAGCTCCTCGACCGGTTCGATTCCCATTGCCCGCAGGATCCGGTTGGCCGTGCCGTTGAGGAAGCTGATCAGAAGCCGGCTTGCCGCAGTGAATGCACGCTGGGGACCGGCAACCGCCCTCGCCACCGGGTACGGGCGGGCGATGGCCAGGTTCTTGGGGACCAGCTCCCCGAGAACCATCTGGAAGGAGGTGGCGAGGATGAACGCCGTGCTGAAGGCCACCCCCGACGCCGCCTGCTCCAGGCCCAAGCGGCGCAGGGGACCCAGAAGGATTGTGGCGAGGGAGGGCTCGGCGATGAAGCCGACGACCAGGCTGGTGACCGTGATGCCGAACTGGGCACTCGACAGCTGGGTGGAAAGGCTCTTGAGGGCGGCGAGGATGCCTCGCGCCCGCGCGTCGCCCTCGCCCGCCGCCCTCTCCACGAACGGGCGGTCAACCGTGACCAGGCTGAATTCGGCCGCAACGAACAACGCGTTGGCCGCAACCATTGCAACGGCGACTCCCAAAAGGAGCCACTCAGTCAAGGGGGAGCGCTCCCTTAGCCGGTCTTCGGCGCTTTTTCTTCAGTTCTCCTCCGCGGTGGTGGGTTGCAGCAGGCTGCTGAGGTCGATGGCTATGTCGTTGAACGGATCCAGCACCAAGTCTGCCCCTTCCTGCGCATAACGAAGCGCATCGCCCTTGCTGCGGGCCACAACCGCAATCCGGCCCTCGTATCCTTCCGCGCGCAGGTCCCGAAGAAGCGGGACGTTCAGGTCCGGAGCCGGCAGGGTGGATACCACAAGCTTGGCTCCGGCAACGCGTGCCGACTGCAGCAGATGGCTGTCCGACGCATCACCGAACAGGGTGAGCAACCCCTGGTCGCTCCACCTGGCCATCACCTGGGGGTCGGCGTCCACCCCGAGAACCCGGT
>DATLGP010000440.1:0-4270 GCA_035540395.1 Actinomycetota bacterium | reverse complement strand
GTTATCAGGACTATGCAGTGCAGAACGCTCGTGATTTGGGCGAGCTGCTCGAGGATTGAGGCAAGCTTGGGAATACGGCTTGAAACCCATTGGGATCACGACCCCGTCCGGCGGCTGCTCACCGCGGCGTTCGGCCGCTCGGCAGAGGCACGGCTGGTCGACGAGCTGCGGGAATCGGACAGCTTCGTGCCCAATCTGTGCCTGGTGGCCGAGCAGAATTCGGTGATCGTCGGACACATCCTTTTCAGCCACGTCACGCTGGAGGCCGACCCCGTGACCCAGGTGCTGGCCCTCGCCCCGGTGGCCGTATACCCGGCCTTCCAGGGGAGGGGCATAGGCAGTGCTTTGATTCGCGAAGGCCTATCTCGGGCCGAGGCCCGAGGCGAGCCCCTGGTGGTGGTGCTGGGCCACCCGGACTACTACCCGCGTTTCGGGTTCGTGCCGGCAAGCTCGCTGGGGATCGAGTCGCCCTGGCCGGACATCCCCGATGAGGCGTTCATGGCGAAGCCCCTGTCCTCCTACCGGCAGGACATGCGCGGGGTTGTGCGCTACCCCGCCGCGTTCGACGTCGTCTGAGCTATCCGATTTTGCCGGGACCTCGAGGCCGAATCGTCAACGGGTGATGGCCTCGATGCGCTCCAGGGCATAGTCGATGTCGGCGGCGGACACGTCCTTGTGGGTCACCATCCGGACGGTTCCCCTCTGGTAGGCAAGGCACTTCACACCCTCGGCCTCCAGCACTTCGACGAACTCCGAAGGCGCGAAGCCCAGGCGCTCGGTCTTCACCAGCACCATGTTGGTTTGGACGTTCTCCGGAACAGTCGCATGCTCGCTGATGCGCTTGATGCCGTCGGCCAGCCGGCGGGCGTTGGCGTGGTCGTCGGCCAGGCGGTCGATCATGGTGTCCAGCGCCACCAGGCACGCCGCGGTCAGGACCCCGGTCTGGCGCATGCCGCCTCCGTGCATCTTGCGGTACCGGTGGGCTTGCTTTATGAGTTCGCGCGAGCCGACCACCATTGAGCCGACCGGGCATCCGAGGCCCTTCGAGAAGCAGAAGGTCAGCCCGTCGACCAGAGAGCAGTATTCGGAGACCGGCACGCCGCTGGCCACGGATGCATTGAATATCCGGGCACCGTCCATGTGGATCTTCAGGTCGTTCTCGTCCGCCACCTTGCGGGCGGACCGGATGTCGTCAATGGGGTAGACCGTGCCGCCCGCCAGGTTATGGGTGTTCTCCAAAGCTATTACCCGGGAGCGGGGAAAGGTGTCGAAGGCCGGGCGTACCGCTGCCGAGATGCTCTGGGGATCCAGCACGCCCCAGTGCCCGGGCACCGGCCTCGCTTGGATCCCGGCCACCGCCGCCAGCGAGGCCACCTCGTAGTGGAAGATGTGGGCATCGGCGTGGCAGATGACCTCGTCACCGGGGGCGGCCATGCTGCGCAGCGAGACCAGGTTGCCCATACTCCCCGACGGCACGAACAGCGCAGCCTCCACGCCGCACAGGTCGGCCACCCTCTCCTGGAGGAGGTTGGTGGTGGGGTCCTCCCCGAAAACGTCGTCGCCCAGCTCGGCCGAGGCCATGGCATGGCGCATCTGCTGGGTGGGGGTGGTCAGGGTGTCGGAGCGCAGGTCGACAACCCGCGGGGCGGGCATCAACGATCGCCCTGAGTCAAGGGAGTTTGCATGGTCAATTCTAGACTGGGGACGTTTGCTATCCGAAGAAGACCCGGGCCACGTCGTAGAGTTCTTTGTCGACCACCTTCAAGGTTCCAACCGCCTCCTGCAGGTCGACCAGCTTGATGTCGGCTCCCCGCAGGGCCACCATCTTTCCCCGCTCCCCGGAGTGCATGGCGTCGATTGCCGCCACGCCGAAGCGGGAACCCAGCACCCGGTCGAATGCGGTGGGGCTGCCCCCGCGCTGGATGTGGCCGAGCACGGTGGAGCGGGTCTCGAAACCGGTCCGGGATTCGATCTCCTTCTCCAGCGCCTGGGCGATGCCGCCCAACCGCACGTGGCCGAAGGCGTCCACGCCGCCGTCGCCCACGGTGGCGAAGCTGCCGCCCTCCTTGGGTACCGCCCCCTCGGCGACCACAACGATGGAGAAGTCCACCCCCGGCTTGGAATGGCGATTCGTGAGGTGGCCGACAACCTCGTCCATGTCGAAGGGAAACTCGGGGATCAGGATGACGTCGGCGCCACCCGCCATGCCGGCATGCAGGGCTATCCAGCCGGCGTGGCGGCCCATGACCTCCACCACGATCGTCCGGTCGTGTGACTCGCCGGTGGAGTGGCACCGGTCGATGGCCTCCATGGCAATGTTCACTGCGGTGTCGAACCCGAACGTGTAGTCGGTGCCCGACAGGTCGTTGTCGATGGTCTTCGGCACCCCGATGACCGAGACCCCCTCGGAGTGCAGCTTGTTGGCCGCCCCCAGGGTGTCCTCGCCGCCGATGGGAATCAGGCAGTCGATGCGATTGGCCTCCATGTTGTCGAGGATCTTTTGCACCCCTCCCTCGACCTTGAACGGGTTGGTGCGCGAACTGCGCAGGATCGTGCCTCCGCGATGCAGGATGCCCCGGGTGTTGTCGAGGTCCAGGTCCATCGTCATGTTCTCGATGGGGCCCTTCCAGCCGTACCGAAAGCCGACGATCTCGTCGCCGTAGTGGTTGATTCCCCGGCGAACGATGCCCCGGATAACTGCATTCAGGCCTGGACAGTCGCCACCGCCGGTCAACACACCTACGCGCATCTCAACTCCTTCTTGTCGGGCTGGTCGCCGGCTGCCTAAGAAGTTTCGCAGCCCCGGTCTCAGGCGTCCGGGCAATTCGGACTCGGGCATAACCGTACCCGCCCCGGCGGGAAACCGGCAACTTGGCAGCCGGACGTCCAAGGTGCACGGGCCGGGCTCAATCCTTGCGCTTCGCCCGTTCGCGCTTGCGCCTGGCCAGCTCCGACAACCCTCCGGCCGGCGGTTCCGGAGGCCCGTGCCGGGATGACTGAGCCGGAGGTTCCGGCGGCCCCTGCCGGGACGGCTCGGCCGACGATTCGGTAGCCGGTTGCTGCTGTGGGTCGGAGACCGGAAGGGCCGCCGGGCCCTGCCCTGATCCTCCCCCCGCCGGTGGGCGTTCAACCTGCGCCGGCCCTGCCTGGGGTTGCTCTTCCTCCGGCACCGCCGGAGGTTCGCCGGAGCCTGCGGCCTGCGTCTTTGCCGGGGCCGGAACCTGGCGAACCCGGTACTTAGCCTGCAGCATCCGCTCCATGCCGGCGCTTCGAGCCGCAGCCTGGTGGATCCACGGGGGCCTCAGCTTGCGGGCGGCGGCCAGGTCCTCCCTGGTGACGATCACCCGCCTCAACGCTATGTCCAGCGGCAGGAGAAGGGCCGCGATGAGAGCCAGCCAGTGCCAGATCTCCACCCGCCGCATCCCGGCCGGCAGGTCAGGGTCGAAGACCTGGGCCGGGCTCGGGTTGAGCCGGCCGCCGGTGGCCGAAGCGACATCTCTGAGCAGCGTGGTGTCAGCCTCTCCGGGCAGGTACTCGCCGGAGTAGGATCGCACCGCCCCCACCGTGTCGCGGTAGACGGCAGCGTCCCCGGCCACCAGGTCGGTGGACACCAGATAGGAACCCGCCGCAGTGGCCTCCAGGGTCCCCGACAGCTGGTTCGGGCCGGAGCGGGCCAGCTCCAGGTTCATCGGTGCGCCATTGGGCGCCACCACCCGGGCCGTGCCGGTCGTCCCCTCGGGCAGGGGGTCCTCGGACTCGACCACCACCTCCAGGCCGTCCTCGGTGGGGGTCGCCTGGGTGGAGAACCCGGGAACCGGCGCCGCCGGAAGGGTCTGCCGGACAACGTCCGACCAGAAGTCGGCAAAGCCGTCCCATCCCACCCACGGGGCCGCCCACCGCGCTTTGGCGTCGGAGGTCCAGGAGGTGGCCACTCCCAGTCCGGTGCGCCAGGTGGCCAGCAGCGGATCGTCGAATTCACCGGCCGACAGCTCCACCGACGCCGTAGGCTTGGCCGAGGTGCCGACGTATCCGAGCAGCGGCGGCGCGGCGGTCAGAGCGCCGACTGCGGGCGACGACCCGGTGACCTTGGGGAAGAACTCGCCCTCGTTGATGTACCGCCGGGTAGCCGTGGTCACCTCGGACATGAAGATCTCCGGGATCTTGTACAGGTTGGTGCCGGCGTAGAAGCGGCCGCCGCCCTCGTCGGCCATCCGGGCCAGCTCGGTCCCGGTGCCCTCGCCGGTGGCCACCACCGACAGGGTGATCCCCT
>DATLGP010000439.1:0-2530 GCA_035540395.1 Actinomycetota bacterium | reverse complement strand
CTCCCAGACCTCCACGCGGATTCGGGGGTTGTCGGGATCCAGCATCAACAAAACAGCTCCTCCTTGAGGATGATGAAACCGTCCCTATACTGACCCAATTCCGGCAGCAGGAGAATCTTCGATCAAATCCACGGGATCAGGGCCGGCGTCGCCGGAACCGGATGTTGACAGCTTCGCGGAATCGTCCAGCGCCCCGCCGGCAGCCGGCCGGCGCGCCCGCAGGGGGCGGCTGACTCGCCACCTACCGCTGGTGCTCCTGCTCGTCTTTGCCGCTTTGATCCGCCTGGTGAGGCTGGCCGAGCCGGACGAGCTGGTTTTCGACGAGACCTATTACGCCAAGGACGCCTGTATCTACCTGGGGATCGACCCCGACACCTGCGGCCTCGCCACCGGGTCGGAGCAGAGCTATGTGCATCCGCCGCTGGGCAAATGGCTGATCGCGGTGGGCATCAAGCTTTTCGGGTTCAACTCCTTCGGCTGGCGCATCAGCGCCGTGGTGGCCGGGCTGGCGCTGGTATGGGTGGTTTACCTGCTTGCCGGCCGGCTGTTTCAGAGCCGCTGGATAGCCGGAGTCTCCGGCCTGCTGGTGGCCACGGACTTTCTGCTGTTCGTCCAGAGCCGGATTGCGATGCTGGATATCTTCCTGGCGCTGTTCGTCGCACTCGGGTTCTTGTTCCTGGCGATAGACCGGCAGGGCGCCTTCGCGCAGTTCAGCGACCTCGAGCGGGGAGGTGGTATCGGTCCACCGGTGCGCCCGCTGTGGCCTCGTCTGGCGGCAGGGGTGGCTTTCGGGCTGGCATTGTCGGTGAAGTGGTCCGCGGTTTATGTCGTTGCCGCGGCGGCGGTTTTTGCCTTCGCCTGGTCGGTGGAGGTGGTGCGCCGGCGCCGAAGTGCCGCGGGGGACGGCCTTCGCACCGCCGGACCTCACCTGGCCAAAGAGGTGCTGGTTACCGTTGTGGCGTTCGGGCTGGTCCCCGTGCTGGTCTACCTGGGCTCCTACTCCAACTGGCTGGCGAGAACGCTGGCTGAGGAGTGCCCTTACACCGTGCCCGCCGCCTCCGACGACCGGCTGGTCAGCGCCGGCTTTCTGGGACTGGAGGAAGGGGCGTGCAAGACCGGGCTGAGCGGGGCAATGCTGCACTTCGCGGACCTGCACGCGCGGGTCGCCGACTACCATCTGCACCTCGACGCCGATCATCCCTACCAGTCCAAGGCGTGGACGTGGCCGTTCGTCCTGCGTCCGGTCGCCTATTACTACCAGGGGGAGGCTGGCCGGTCGACCGAAATCCTCGGCATGGCCAACCTCGCGACCTGGGGAGCTGCCGTCCCGGCCGGGATATGGCTGATTCGCCGGAGCCGCCGGCAGTGGAGTCCCGAGCGGGTGGTCCTGGCGGCCTGGGCGGTCCAGTACGTGCCCTGGCTGCTGGTGACCAGGCCGCTGTTCTTTTTCTACATGACCCCGGCGGTGCCGTTCATGATGATTGCGGTGGCGGCAGGCCTGGGAGCCTTGAGGGAGCGGGGAAAGATCCCCCGCCGCCTGGTAACCGGGTTCCTGCTTGTGGGAGTGGGGGTGATGCTCGTGATCTTCTATCCGATCCTCACCGCGATCGAGCTCGACTACGACCTGTGGCGCCGCCTGATGTGGATCCCCCACTTCGACTGCGGTGAGCTCAAATGCGGGTGGATCTGATCCCTCAGCTCGATGGGCTCGCCGGGGTGTCCGGAAAGTGAAGTTGGGCTAGCCGTTCGGTAGTAGTCCGAGCGCTTCCACGTCGTGGCGGGTCAGCTGTGCCGGGTAGGGGCCCTTGCCGGTGGCGACTGCGGCCCCGCATCGGGCGGCGAACTCGACCGCTTTCCTGGGCTCCAAGCCGGCCCCGAGAGCATAGGTCAGCCCGGCGGCGAAGCTGTCCCCGCAGCCGTAGGTGTCGACGACCGGGCCGGGAAGCGAGGTGGCGCGGTAGCTGTCCTGCGGCCCTCCTTCCGGTTGAAAGGTCCCTCCCGCCGGCCCGGCAGTCCGGACGACCAGCTTGGGCCGCACTTTCAGGTCGCCGTCGGCGTATTGCTCGGATGGATCCAGCCGGCTTCCCACCAGCGCATCAAGCCGCACGCCGGCCTCGGAAAGGAGCGGGATGATTCTAGAGGTCGCCACCAGAACCCTGGCCCGGCGTGCCAGGCGAACCGCCTGGGGGTCGCCGGCCGTCACGAAGACGGCGTCGTAGCCTTCCAGGTCCGGCCAGGGTAGGGGGTCCTGTGCCGACGGCGAGGAACGCACGCCCAGGACGGTGATCGAGCGTTCGCCGGAGTTCACTACGTAGGTGACGGCGCGTCGTTGCGGCTCTGGTCGAAACCCCGCATAGACCTCAAGCCCCAGCAGCGACAGCTCGCGGCATGCGCGGCGGCCGAGATCGTCGTCGCCCAAGGCGGTGTAGAACCGGCCTTCCCCGGCAAGTTTGGCGAGTTGAACCGCAGCGACCGCCCCGCCGCCGCCCGGCGAGTCCCAGGCGTCCAGGGCATGGACGATCTCCCCGGG
>DATLGP010000438.1:0-2703 GCA_035540395.1 Actinomycetota bacterium | reverse complement strand
GTCCTCGGCCGAGAACCCCAGGTCCCCATTGAGCCCGTGCCGAACGTTGTCGCCATCCAAAAGATAGGCGGGCCGCCCGGCGGCCACCAGGGCCTTTTCCACCGCCGACGCAATGGTGGACTTGCCGGAGCCCGAAAAACCGGTGAACCATATGGTGCCGCCCCGGCTGGGACGCTGCTCCCGGCTGACCTCGCCGGACTGCCAGACGATGTTGCGGCTCACGGTTCTCCGAGGATCATGCCTGCGGCCACCGTGTTGTTGGTGGCTTCGTCGATCAGGATGAAGCTACCGGTCAGGCGGTTGCGCCGGTATTCGTCGTAAAACAGGGGCACGGTGGTGCGAAGGGTCACCCGCCCCATCTCGTTGAGCGCCAGCTTGCCCGCATCCTCATGACGGTGCAGGGTGTTGACGTCCAGCTGGTAAGCCAGGTCCTTCACAATCGTGCGACCCATCTGGGTGGTGTGTTTGATGGCGAAACGGTCGCCGGCTCGAAGGGGGCGGCTTTCGCTCATCCAGCAGACCATGGCGTCTATGTCCTGGCCCACGTGCGGCCGGTTGCGCGGGCGGCAGATCATCGATCCGCGGCTGATGTCGATGTCGTCGTCCAGGCGTATGGTCACCGACATCGGCGGGAACGCCTCGGCCACCGGGCCGTCGGCGGTGTCGATGGCGGTGATGTGCGAGGTGAATCCGCTGGGCAGGACCATCACCTCGTCCCCCGTCTTGAACACGCCTCCGCACACGGTTCCGGCGTAACCGCGGTAGTCGTGGTACTCGTCGCTCATCGGACGGATGACGTACTGGACCGGGAAGCGCGCGTCGATCAGGTTGCGGTCGGAGGCGATGTAGACATCCTCCAGCAGGTGCAGCAGGGAAGCGCCTTCGTACCAGGGCATGTTGGCGGACCGGGTGACCACGTTGTCGCCGTTCAATGCCGAGATCGGGACAAACGACAGGTCCCCGGTTTCCAGTTTGGCGGCGAACTCGCTGAACTCGGCCTTGATGGATTCGAAGACCTCCTGGCTGTAGTCCACAAGGTCCATCTTGTTGACACAGAGCACGAGGTGGGGGACCTTCAGCAAAGTGGTCAGGATCGCGTGGCGCCGGCTTTGTTCCTGAATTCCGTTGCGGGCGTCCACCAGTATCAGGGCCAGGTCGGCCATCGATGCGCCCGTCACCATGTTGCGGGTGTACTGAACGTGCCCCGGGGTGTCGGCGATGATGAACTTGCGCTTGGGGGTGGCGAAGTAACGGTAGGCGACGTCGATGGTGATGCCCTGTTCACGCTCGGCTCTCAAACCGTCGGTGAGCAACGCCAGGTTCGTGTAGCTCTCGCCCCGGTCGCGGGAAACCCGCTCCACGGCGTCCCACTGATCCTCGAAGATCTGCTTGGAGTCGTAGAGCAGACGTCCGATGAGGGTGCTCTTGCCGTCGTCTACCGACCCGGCGGTCGCAAAGCGCAGCAGCTCCATCAGAAATACCCCAGCTTCTTGCGGTCTTCCATCGCCGCTTCGCTGAAACGGTCGTCGGCCCGGGTGGCGCCCCGCTCGGTGATACGGGTGGCGGCCACCTCGGCGATGACCTTGTCCACCGTGTCGGCCGTGCTTTCGATGGCGGCCGTGCAGGAGGCGTCCCCGACGGTGCGGTAGCGCACCATCGCATCGAACACCTCGGCGCCCGGAGGTGCCGGGGCAACCGGATGGACCGCCATCAGCATGCCCTTGGTGAGATACACGGGCCGGTGGTGGGCGAAGTAGATCGAAGGCAGCGGGATGTTCTCGTCCTTGATGTACTGCCAGATGTCGAGCTCGGTCCAGTTGGAGAGTGGGAAAACGCGAATGTGCTCGCCCGGGCGGTGCCTGCCGTTGTAGAGGCTCCACAACTCGGGCCGCTGGTTCTTGGGATCCCACTGGCCGAAGTCATCCCGAAAACTGTAGACCCGTTCTTTGGCCCGGGCCTTCTCCTCGTCACGGCGAGCCCCCCCGAACACGGCGTCGAACCCGTGCTGCTCGATCGCGTCGAGCAGGGTAGTCGTCTGCAGCTGGTTGCGGGACGCACCGGGACGGGTGTCCTCCACTACGCGTCCGCTGTCGATGGACTCCTGCACCGACGCCACGATAAGGCGTGCGCCGAGCTCGGCCGCCCGCCGGTCCCGGTAGTCCAGGACTTCCTGGAAATTGTGGCCGGTGTCGATATGCATGAGCGGGAAAGGCACCTTGGCCGGGTAGAAGGCTTTCTCGGCCACCCGCAGCATGGTTATCGAGTCTTTACCGCCGCTGAACAGAAGGACCGGTCGCTCAAACTCCGCGGCCACCTCCCGGAAGATGTGGATGGCTTCGGCTTCTATCGCTCGCAGGTGGGTGAGGGTGTAGTGCATCGATCTCCCGTGGTCCTAGGTGGCTTTATAGCTTTTCTACCGTAGTAACAGGTGTAGCTTAGCGCGAAGAGACGGATAGCGAGTGGCCGGGCCCGATGAGACTCCTACGAGACGGGGGTGTCCCTGCGGAGAAAGGCGACCACGCCTGCTGAAAGCAGCAGGATCAGGCCTATCGATCCGACGATTGTGCTGAGCCAGGGGAACCGCTCCCCCCGGTTGACCACCTCCGGCGGCCTGATTCCCGTGCCGGCGGGGACGTAGATGCCGTTGGCGGGCGTGTCGGTGATGACCTGGAGGTCGGCGTCGGTCATCAGGGGGTCCGGCAG
>DATLGP010000437.1:0-1644 GCA_035540395.1 Actinomycetota bacterium | reverse complement strand
CTCCGGGTCTACTTCGTCGGGGGGGACCCCCCGACTCCCCCCCGCTGCCCCACGGCGCCGCCCGCTTGTTTTGGGCTGCCGGGTCTGCTCGCCGGAGTCCGGGGGGATACCCCCCCGGACTACTTCGCGAACTCGATCGCTCGGTGCTCCCGGATCACCATGACCTTGATCTGGCCCGGGTACTGCAGCTCTTCTTCGATCTTCTTGGCAATGTCCCTTGCCAGGACCTCGGCCTGAAGGTCGTCGATCCGGTGCGGGTTGACCATCACCCTCACCTCACGGCCGGCCTGCATCGCATAGCACTTCTCCACGCCTGGGAAGGACTCGGCCAGGGCCTCCAGCCGCTCCAGCCGCTTGACGTACGTCTCAAGCGTTTCCCGCCGGGCTCCCGGTCGGGCGCTGGAGATTGCGTCTGCGGTTTGCGTGATCACCGCCTCGATGGTCCGCTGCTCCACCTCCTGGTGGTGAGCTTCGATCGCGTGGACCACGGCCGGGGACTCCTTCAGTCGCCGGGCCAGCTCGGCGCCGATCAGGGCGTGCGAGCCTTCCACCTCGTGGGTAATCGCCTTGCCGATGTCGTGAAGCAGTGTGCATCGCTTGGCCAGTTGAATGTCGGTGCCGAGCTCGGCTGCGATGACTCCGGCAATATGCGACGCCTCGACCAGGTGCTTCAGCACGTTCTGGCCGTACGACGTCCGGTAGTTCAGGCGGCCCAGCACCTTTAGCATCTCCGGGTGCAGGTCGCTGATTCCGGCCTCCAGGGCGGCCCACTCCCCGGCCTCCCGGATTGCGCGTTCCACCTCGCCCTTGGACTTCTCGTACATCTCCTCGATCCGGGCGGGCTGGATCCGTCCGTCGCCGACCAGCTTTTCGAGTGTCAGTTTGGCGATCTCCCGACGGATGGGGTCGAAACAGGACAGCACCACCGACTCGGGGGTGTCGTCGATGAGCAGCGAGGTACCGGTCGCAGACTCGAAGGCCCTGATGTTGCGGCCCTCCCGGCCGATGATCCGCCCCTTCATCTCGTCGTTGGGAAGAGTCACCACAGAGATCGAATTCTCCGAGGTTTCCTCGCTGGCAACCCGCTGGATGGCGATGGCCACGATCTTTCGAGCTCGCCGGTCTGCCTCCTCCCGGGCCCGCGCCTCTACGTCGCGCACCAGGGTCATGGCGTCCCGCTTGGCCTGGTTTTCTATCTGGGCAATCACCATCTCTTTGGCTTGCTGGGATGACATTCCCGCAAGCCGTTCCAGCTCGCGGCGCTGCTTCGCTGCGAACTCCTCCAGTCTCTGTTTTTGTGCCTCGATCTGAGCTTCCTTCTCGGAGAGCGTCTGCTCCTTGGTGCCCAGCCGCTGTGCGGTCTGGTCTAGCAACTCCTCCTTTTGAAGGATCCGAGTTTCTTTTCTTTGAACGTCAACCGATCTTTCTCTAACTTCAAGTTCCGCCTCTTGTCGGATGCGGGCAGCTTCCTCTTTGGCGGCTACCAGCGCCTCGCGCCTGAGCCCTTCGGCCTCTTCTTCAGCTTCAACCAGGAGGTCACGAGCCCGGGTCTGCGTCGTCTCGGCGCTTCGGCTCGCCGCCTGCTTATAAAGGACAAATCCAATCCCGACTCCAACAAGAAGGCCTACCAGTCCGAGCAATGCT
>DATLGP010000436.1:0-2106 GCA_035540395.1 Actinomycetota bacterium | reverse complement strand
ATACGGCGGCGGGCCAAGACCCACGAGGTGGAGATCTACAGCGCCAGCCGCACCAGGCAGGCGATAGACCGGTCGGACCTGGCTATCCTGGTCATCGATGCCGGAGAGGGCGCAACGGCGCAGGATCAACGGATTGCCCGGCAGGTTGCCGACGCCGGAGTGGGCTGCATCATCGCCCTGAACAAGTGGGATGTCATCGACGACCCCGAGATGGCAAAGATCACCGAGAGGACCGTGGCCGACCGTCTGCAGTTCGTGGACTACGCCACTGCGATCCGGACGTCGGCCCTGACCGGCAGGGGAGTGAACAAGATCTTTCCCCAGATCGACAAGGTGCTCGAGGCGCGGGTGCGCCGGGTACCGACCTCAATGCTCAACGACCTGGTACACGAAGCCCAGCAAAAAGCGCCGCCTCCGAGCATCGGTGGAAAACACAACAAGGTCCTCTACGCGACGCAGGCGGAGACCTCCCCTCCGACCTTTGTGCTGTTCACCAGTGGACCACTGGCGGTTTCCTGGCAGCGCTTTATCGAACGTCGCCTACGTGAGGAGTTCGACTTCATGGGCAATCCCCTGAAACTCGTCATCCGGGAGAGGGCTCGGGAGGATCGCCACCGGTAGGTACCGCTTCCGATAGAATCGATGCTACGGGACGTAGCGTAGTTTGGTAGCGCATCCGGCTGGGGGCCGGAAGGTCGTCGGTTCAAATCCGGCCGTCCCGACCGCTGCACTGCCCGGCCTTGCGGCGGCCGGGGCACCGCGGAGGTTTAGTTCTGCGCCCGTTAGCCAAAACAAAAGCTGTGAGGGTGCGAGAATACGTTGTGATCGCAGAATCCAATTCGAGGAGGGCACCATGTCTGAGGAAGAAGCTCCTAAAAAGAAGGGCACCAAGCCGCTGTCCGAGACCTTCATGAACGTGCCGGGCACCAAGAAGATCGGACCCAGCCCCGACCGCGAGAAGGCTGCGAAGCACATCCTGGACTCCTACGCCGACCGGCCCGAGACCCGCGACCCGCGGATCATGGCCAACTTCGAGGCCAGCATGAATGAAGAGCCGAAGTCAATCGGTGAGCGGATCGAAGAAAAGTAAAAGCCTTTCGTACGCTGATACAGACAAGCAATTGAACGAACAGCTAACTCAGGGCGCCGACGGCGCCCTGGTTTACGTCGCGTTGGGGGCCTCCGATGTCGTAGGCGAGGGCGCGGACAATCCCGAAACCGAGGCCTGGCCGGTTGTGGTGCATTCCCGCCTCCCCGGCGCGGTTCTGCACCGGCTCGGGGTGCCGGGCAGCACCGCGGAGGAAGCCCTTATCGAGCAGATCCCGACGGCCGAGGTAGCCCTTCCGGATCTGGTGACCATCTGGCTGGCGGTCAACGACTACCGAAGCCAGGTGCCCCTGGAGGCCTACCGCAAACACCTGGACGAGATCGTTCGCCGAATGACGGACCGGGCCCCGCGCGTGCTGGTCGGCAACCTTCCAGACCTGCGCGGAATTCCTGAGCTGGCGCAGAGCGCCAGCCCCGACCGCCTGGCTGCCTACACCTACGAGTGGAACTCGACCATCGCCGAGGTGGTGTTGGGCAACGGGGCGGTCCTGGTCGATCTGAAGGCAGCCTCAGAGGGCATGGATGAGGAGATGGACGTGCTGATCAGCGCTGACGGCTTCCACCCGTCCACCCTGGGACACGTCGCCCTGGCGGAAATTTTTCTTCACCACATCGAATTGGTTCTCTGACCCCTATTAAGCGCCGGCCGGCACTACAATTGCCGCCATGCCCGTGTTCGATCCGGGCGCATTGATGGCAATGGAGGAACCCCGTTGAGCTCAGGGCAGGAAGAGGTCGTCCTCAACCGGGTGCTCACCGTCCCCAACATGATCTCCACCGCCCGGATGCTGCTGATCCCGGTTTTCGCCTGGGCTTTTCTCACCGGAGACAAGGACGCTTTTGCGTTGGGCCTGCTGGTGGTCATCGGCTGCACCGACTGGGTAGACGGATACGTGGCCCGAAAGACCGGTCAGGTCAGTAAGCTCGGCAAACTTCTGGACCCGGTGGCGGACCGGGTGGCTATCGTGGTCGTCCTGCTGGCCCTGGTCTTTCGTGACG
>DATLGP010000435.1:0-3457 GCA_035540395.1 Actinomycetota bacterium | reverse complement strand
GGCTCCTCCAACTCCTGAAAGAGCGAGTCGGGCTCGGTCCGGACCGGCCTGGGCCTGGCTGCGCCCGGCTGCGGGCCGGGCTCGGCCGGGGCCTCAGGGACCGTGGACTCCAACGGCTGAGGGGCCGGTTTGGGACTCAGCTCGGCAATCATCTTGTCGGTCTGGCGCTTCGTCACGTCGTTGACCGAGCGGCCCATGTGCGCCGCTCCCCGGCCCACGCCGGTCGTAAAGGCCTGGACCGCCGAGACCACCCGGGACGCCGGCGTCTTGGTAAGCACGAGCAGGCCCAGGAAGATCACCATCACGATCAGCAGTCCTGCGCCCCACACCGATAGCAGCGTCTCTGCCGGCCAGGCGATGAGCGCTCCGATGGCTCCCCCCAAGGTGGGGAGCTCATCCAGGCGCAAACCCCTGGAATCGTTGGCGAACAGCATGTGCATCCATGCCGCCACGCCGGCTATAGACATGAATGCCCCGGTGGCAATGCGGCCCGCCTCGCCGGAGTTGCGCTTGTTCATCATCGTGACCGCCACCAGGGCGAGCGCCGGCGGCACGGCGTAGGAGGCGGAACCGAAGACCCAGCGCATCATCCATTCCAGGCGCCGGCCAACCGGACCGGCCAGGTCGGCGTAGATGCCCAACCCTCCCAGGATCGCCAGGAACAGCACGACGACGGCAAACCCGTCGGTGTTTGGGCCAAAGATTCCGGCCAGGGGTGAGGGCGCCTTCTTTTTGTTCCGTCGCTGGGGCGCCTTTTGAGGCGGACGGCGGCCAGGTCCGCTACGTGACGCGCTCTTGGAAGCCGGCCGCCGGGCGGGGGCGGGTCTGCTGCGGTTGCTTGTTTTCGAGGGGGGCATCCAACCTCCGTACAGCCGGCTGTTCGCCCGGCTGGTGCCTTCTGCACGGCCCATGGGGTGGGTACGGGCTTCCTTCGCCCGATTAAGTGCAGTCCGGAGGCCATCTTCGGCCATGCGGGCCCCAGGTTGGCGGATTTCCCCGGCGAAGGGAGGCAAGAGGGGCCAGTTTCCCGACCCCTAGACCTCCATGACGATCGGCAGGATGATCGGGCGGCGCCCGGTGCGCTTCCACACGAAGCTGCCCAGGGACTTGCGGACCTTGCGCCGGACGGCCGAGTAGTCGCTGATGTCGTCGTCGGCCAGGTTGGCCAGGGCCTGGCGGACCTGTTGCTTGGCCTCCTCCAGGAACTCCGACGATTCGTCGCCGAAGACGAATCCGCGCGAGATCACGTCGGGACCGGCCAGAAGGTCGCCGTTGTAGGAGTCGATGGTCACCACGCACACCACCACACCCTCGTCGGCCAGCACCCGGCGGTCGCGCAGGACCTCGTCGCCCACGTCTCCGATACCCAGGCCGTCGACAAACACGAAACCCGCCTCCACGTGCTCGTCAGACTTACGAACCACGCCGTCGGTCATCTCCAGGACGTTGCCGTCCTCCATGACTATCACGTGGGATTCCGGGATTCCCACCTGGTGAGCCAGCCCGGCGTGCAGCGCCAGATGGTGGTACTCGCCGTGCACCGGAACGAACCAGTTGGGGCTGACCAGCTCAAGCATGTGTTTCAGGTCTTCGGCGGAGGCGTGGCCGGAGACGTGGACCTGCGCCAGCGGCGGAGCGACCACCTTGGCACCGATCCGGAAGAGGCCGTCGATCACCCGACGCACGGCCGACTCGTTGCCGGGAATCGGGGTAGCGGACAGCACGACGGTGTCCCCCTTGTGAAGCTGGATCCACTTGTGCTCCCGGGCCGACATCAGCGAAAGCGCCGAAAGGGGCTCGCCCTGCGAGCCGGTGGAGACAATGACCACCTTGTCCTCCGGGTACTGGCCGACCTGGTCTATGGGTATGACCATCCACTCCGGAACCTTCACGTAGCCCAGCTCCTGGGAGACGCGCATGTTGTTGAGCATGCTGCGGCCGAGGAACGCCACAACCCGGCCCTCCGCCTCGGCGGCGGTGAGGACTTGCTGAACACGGTGGATGTTGGATGCGAAACAGGCGACGATCACGCGTCCGTGGGCGCTTCGGATGACGTCGTGCAGCGGCTCGCCGACCGTACGTTCCGAGGGGGTGTGCCCCGGGTGGTCGGCGTTGGTGGAGTCCCCCAGGAACAGGTCGATGCCGTGGGCGGCGACCTCGCCGATGCCCTCTAGGTCGGTGGGCCGGTCTCCTATGGGATACGGGTCGAGCTTGTAGTCGCTGGTGTAGAAGATCGTGCCGGCCGGGGTGGTTATGTGGGTGCCCAAACAGTCCGGAATCGAGTGCACCATGTTGAAGAACCGAAGGTCGAACGGGCCGAGCGTAAGCTTCCCCGGCGCCGCTATCTCGCGCAGGTCAGCCTTGTCCAGGACCCGGTGCTCCTCCAACTTGGATCTCAAGATGCCCAGGGTCAGGCGGGCACTGTAGATCGGCGGGAGGTCCATCTCCTTCAGCAGGTAGGCCAGGCCGCCGATGTGGTCCTCGTGGGCGTGGGTAAGCAGCACGCCCACGATTTGGTCCTTGCGCTCGCGCAGATAGGTGAAGTCGGGGAGAACCAGGTCAACCCCGAGCATCTCCTCGGTGGGAAACATCAGGCCGACGTCGACCACCAGGATCTTGCCGTCGTACTCGAAAAGGGTCATGTTGCGACCGATCTCGCCCAGACCGCCGAGAAAGACGATCTTTGTGGTTTTGCCGGAACTTCGTTTTTGCGGCGTCAAGCCGTACTCCTTCTTAAAGGACTCCCGCGGAGGTGAGCACGTCCTTCAGCAGGGCGCGCTGCGCATCATCCGCAGGAATCAGTGGCAGGCGAGGTCCGCCCACCTTGTGACCCATAATCTCCATACAGGCCTTAACTGGAATCGGGTTGGTCGTGATGCCCATGGCGTCGAACACCGGCATCAGGTCCAGGTGAATTTTGCGGGCGCCCGCCGGGTCGCCGGAGGTGAACAGGCGGATCATCTCGGCCATCTGGGGGCCGGCGACGTGCGAGGCCACCGCGATGACTCCCACCGCCCCGACACTAAGCCAGGGAAGGGTGTCGGCGTCATTGCCGCAGTACACCTCGAAGCCCTCGGGGGCTTCGGCAATAAGCCGGGCGACTCCCTGGACGCTGCCGACGGCGTCTTTGACCGCCACGATGTTTCGGGTCCCGGCGAGCTCTATCAGCGTGGAGTGGTCGATCTTCACCACACTGCGGCCGGGGATGTCGTACAGGACCACGGGAAGGGCGGTAGACCCCGCGACCGCCCTGAAATGGGCCAGCAGCCCGGCCTGCGGCGGGCGGTTGTAATAGGGAGTCACCGCCAGGACGGCGTCCATGCCGTCCTCCTCGGCCGCCCTGGTCAGCTCGATGGCGTGGGCGGTGTCGTTGCTGCCGGTTCCTGCGATGATCGCGGTCTGCTCCCCGACCGCTTCCCGTACCGCTCTCCACAGATCCCTTTGCTCCTGATCGGTT
>DATLGP010000434.1:0-4687 GCA_035540395.1 Actinomycetota bacterium | reverse complement strand
CCGGAAAGTCGAAGTGCCGCAGACCGAACCGTTCGGGTGTTCGCTGGTACTTTGATCGCCGGCTGAAGCCGGAAGAACCAAAGCGTAATAAACGCCATGAGGAGCAAGGCCTCGAACGGCCCACGATCCAAATAGGCAGGGAGGTTGGGATGGACAAGAATTCGTTGACCGCTCTTGTGGAGGAGCACGTGCAGCGTGCGGTGGCCAATACGCTGAACGGCCGGAGCGCCCACACGGTCTACGGCGGCCGGGGGACCACCCTGCGCCAGACCCTGATCGCCCTAGTCGCCGGCGAGAAGCTGGCGGATCACCCGAACCCGGGGGAGGCAACCGTCCAGGTGCTTCGTGGACGTGTCAGGTTGGCGACGACGGCCGGGTTCGTCGACGGTTCCGAGGGCGACCTGGTGGTGGTGCCGCAGGAGCGCCACTCCCTCGAGGCTCTCGAGACCTCGGCGGTGCTGCTGACGGTGGGAGAGCACCACTGATGGTGCTGAGTGAGATGGCCGGATTCGCCGGCGCCGTCCTCGCCGGGACCGCCTATATGCCGCAGATCGCACATCTGGTTCCGCGCCCGCTGCTCGGCGGGTATCAGCCGGGTCGCGTTCGGGATCTGGCTGGTTTCGTCGGTGCTGGTCATGGCCCACGCGTTGGCGATACGCTCCGGGGTGTTCATCTTCCTGGGAGCGGTGCAAATATCGGCCATCGGGGTGATTCTGTTCTACTCGACGGTTTACGCCGGCTCCTCCTGCGCATCGGACCGGCAGGCGGCCCACGGGATCTCGGGGCTCGTCCGCTGATACCCGGCTAACCGGGGGTATGTCCCAGTGAGGACCACCCGGGTATCCTGGTATTGATACATCCGCTCGAAGGAGGGTAGCTTCTAAGTAGTGCAGGAAATGACGCAGGTAAAGATTCTCGTACCCGGAGACAGTGAGATGGTCTCCCTGTTCGGGACCAGGGATGAGCTGTTGAAGGTCATCGAGAAGGGTTTCGAGTCCACCCGGATCGTGGTCCGTGGAAACGAGATCACAGTGTCCGGCGAGTCCAACGAGGCGGAGCTGGTCGCCCGCCTGTTCGAAGAGTTGATAGAGCTGATGAGCCGCGGGCACGTACTCACCGCAGACTCGGTAGGCCGCTCGATAGATATGGTGCGGGTCGGTGAACACCGCCCCTCCCAGGTCCTGACCGACGCCATCCTCACCACCCGTACCCGCTCTATCCGGCCGAAGACGGTAGGACAGAAGCGCTATATCGACGCAATCCGGGACAATACAATCACCTTCGGCATCGGCCCCGCCGGCACCGGCAAGACCTACCTGGCGGTGGCGGCCGCCGTCCAGTCGCTGCAAGCAAAAGAGGTCCAGCGGATCATCCTGACCCGCCCGGCGGTGGAGGCGGGAGAGCGGCTGGGATTCCTCCCCGGCGACATCGCGGCCAAGGTCGACCCGTACCTGAAGCCGCTTTACGATGCGTTGTACGAGATGCTGGAGCCGGATGCCTACGCCAAGGCGATGGAGCGGGGAATGATCGAGGTGGCTCCGCTGGCCTTCATGCGAGGCCGCACTCTCAACGACTCGTTCATCATCCTGGACGAGGCCCAGAACACCACTGCCGAGCAGATGAAGATGTTCCTCACCCGGTTGGGCTTCGGCTCCCGGGCAGTGGTCACCGGTGACGTGACCCAGATAGACCTGCCAAGGATGCAAACTTCGGGGCTGACGTTGGTGCAGAAGATCCTGACCGGGATCAACAACGTTGCCTTTTGCTACCTGGACGCCAACGATGTGGTTCGCCACAAGCTGGTCCAGGAGATCGTTGAGGCCTACCGGCTTTTCAACGAGGCAAAGGACTCCGAGCGAGAGCTGGAAACAGGCCAGCGCCCTGCGTGACGGCGGAACCTCCTAGTAGCAGCCCCATCGCCGTAGAGTTTTCGGACGAGCAGGCGATGGGCGTGGACATGGGCCGGATTCTCGACGTTGCGGTGCGCACCGCGGAATCCGAAGGAGCCTCCGGGGAGATTTCGATCACCCTGGTGACCCCCGAGCGGATGGCGGAGCTCAATGCCGAGCACATGGGCAAGCCGGGCGCCACCGACGTTCTCTCGTTCCCTATTGACGGTCTGCGGCCCCCCGCCGGTCCCTCCGGTAGCCATATCCACCCGGGCGACGGTCCTCCGTGGCTGATCGGCGAGGTGGTACTGTGCCCCGAAGTGGCGGCCCAGCAAGCGACCGCCGGCGTGGAGGAGGAGCTGGACCTGCTGGTGGCGCACGGGGTGCTGCACCTGCTGGGATACGACCACGAGACCGAGTCCGGAGCACAGCAGATGCGGATCAGGGAACACCACCTGACCGGCCGGTCCGGAGCACAGGCGTGACCGCTACCCAGTACCAGGTCGCCTTTGCCGTCCTCTCGGTCATGCTGGCCTTCATCACCTCTGCCTGGGTCAACGCGATTACCCGTCTTACCGTCGCCCGGGGAGCGCTGCTCTCCCAGGACCATCCGAAAAAAGGTGCGCTGCTGGTCAAGATCGCCGGCAACAGCTCCACCTACCTGACCAGCATCCTGCTGGTAATGCTGCTGCTCAGGGTGACCGCCACTGTCCTGGTTACCTCCATCGTGATCCGGGCCGGCTGGGCCATGCCCGAGCTGGTGGCCGTGGCGATCATGGGCATCGTTTTGTTCGAACTGGCCGAGCTTGCCCCGCGGACCTGGGTCCTGGAACGACTGGACAAGGTGCTGCTCTCGGCAGCCGGGCCGGTCTTTCTGATCGGCAAGGTCCTGGGGACCCTTTCCGCAGTCCTCGTCAAGCTCAATCGGGTCCTGCTGCTGATACTCCCCGGCCGGGGCTTGCCGAAGGGCCCGCTGGTTTCCGAGGAGGAGATCAAGTCGATTCTGGATGTCGCCCAGTTCGAGGAGGTGATCGAGGCCGACGAACGCGAGATGATCCATTCGATCTTCGAGTTCACCGACACGGTGGTGCGCGAGGTGATGGTTCCCCGGCCGGACATGGTCTGCGTCAACGCAACGGCCACACTGGAGGAGATCCTGGAGATCACGCTCAAAAGCGGTCATTCCAGGGTCCCGGTGATCTCGGGCACCATCGACAACGTGGTAGGCATCGTTTACCAGAAGGACGTCATCAAGCGGCTGCACAACGGCCGGGCGAAAGCCACCAAAAAAGCCTCGGACCTCAAGCGGGAAGCGGTCTTCGTTCCCGAGTCCAAGAAGGTGGCCGAACTGCTGCGTGACATGCAGCAGGCCAAAACCCACATGGTGGTGGTAGTCGACGAGTACGGGGGAGTCGCAGGGCTGGCGACGATGGAGGATCTGCTGGAGGAGATCGTCGGCGAGATTTCCGACGAGTACGACCGGGACGAGCCAAATGTCTCGGTGGTCGGCGAGGACGCCATCAGCGTGAGAGCCCGCCTCAGCATCGAGGAGCTGAGCGAGTTGCTGGACGTGGAGCTGCCGCACTCGGAGTGGGATTCGGTGGGAGGACTGGTCGGCGGCCTTCTTGGACGGCTGGCGTGCCAGGGTGACACCGTGCGGCACGACGGGATCGAGTTCGAGGTCCATAAGATGAAGGGCCGGCGTATCGCAAGCGTTCTGGTGAGAGGGGCGCCGGTAGCGGCCAGCCCGGCAGTCAAGGAGTCAAAATAGACTGCGTTGAGCGCACGACGGTTGTCACGCTAAAGGGAGGTTTTATGCCGCAGGGGTCAGTCAAGGAGTACCACGTCAACGAAAAGGTGGGCATCATCGCCAGCGACGACGGCGAAACCGAATGGGAGATCGATCCCATCGCAATGGAGACCGGGATGTTCCGCTTCTTCCGGGTCGGTCAGCGGGTTACCTTCGACCTGGTGAAAGAAGGGGGCGTCGAGCGGCCGAGAAACCTGAGGATCGGCATAGCTTGACCACCGGCCGCTTGTCCTAATGGAATCAGCGGTCATAGGCGCGCCTTGTGACGGGATGGAGGAGTAGTCGGTGGCAGATCGGGTCTACCAGGGAATCCGGGATCGCAGAGGCCTGGCCGAGGTCTACGTAATAGAGAACAACCGCCGGCGCACCTTGAAGGAACAGATACTGCTGTTCTACGAGCCCTTCGACCTGGACTGGGGATTTCCCGGCAAGGAGTCCAAGAACCTGGCCCTCACCCTTCTGGCCGATGCCCTGGAGGGCGGAGACGACCCACTGGTGGACGGCCTGCTCGCCCGCCTGCACGACGAGGTGGTCAGCACCCTGCCCCAGGAGGGGTGGCAGATCAACCAGTGGCAGCTGCTCGACTGGATCTACGGCAGGAGCCCGAAGATTCCGGTTCATAAGCTGCCCCTGGACGCCCTGGGTGGGGGAGTGGTGCCGGGCCTCAACTGACGCCCGAACGTGCCTGAAAATTGACGGCGCCGGGCCGTTTTATATCCACCCCGCAGGCCGTTCCCGAACCTATAGTTGGTCGGATGCTCTACAAAGACGAAGCGGTGGTTCTTCGAACCATGCGTTTGGGCGAAGCAGACCGGATCGTGACCCTGATCGGCCGCAACAACGGCAAGATCCGGGCGGTGGTCAAAGGGGTCAGGCGTACCAAGAGCCGGTTCGGCGGACGCCTGGAACCCTTCTGCTATGTGTCGCTGGTCCTGTGGAAGGGCAAGTCGGACCTGCACACCGTCACCCAGGCCGAGGTGCTGGAGCC
>DATLGP010000433.1:0-9935 GCA_035540395.1 Actinomycetota bacterium | reverse complement strand
CGGCTGGAGGGTGCCGGGGGGGGCGAGATGCGGGTGGGCAACCTGGACTCCCGGCGGGATTTCTCCGACGTGCGGGACGTGGTGCGGGCATACCGGTTGCTGCTCGAGGCCGGAGTCCCCGGTGAGGCGTACAACGTCTGCTCCGGCGTGGCGGTACGTATGGGGGATGTTTTGGATAAGCTGCTGGAGGCCACGGGCCTCAAGGACAGCGTCCAGGTACATCAACAGACCCTGCATGTGTCCGCCGCCTCGGATGTGCTGGCAGGCGATCCGGCGAAGGTCCGGACGGCGGTGGGGTGGGCCCCCCAGATTCCCCTGGACCGCTCGCTGGCCGAGACGCTTGACTGGTACCGGTCGAATCTGGAGGGAAAAAGATGAAGAAGGCGCTGATTACCGGAGTGACCGGGCAGGACGGGTCCTACCTTGCCGAGCTGCTGCTGGCCAAGGGGTACGAGGTGCATGGGGTGGTCCGGCGCTCTTCATCCTTCAACAGCGGCCGGCTGGACGGTGTCTACCGGGACCCCCATGAGGCGGGCGTCCACTTCTTCAAGCACTACGCCGACCTGTCGGACTCGTCGTCGCTGATCTGCCTCATCCGTGAGATCCAGCCGGACGAGGTCTACAACCTTGCGGCGCAGAGCCACGTCAGGGTCTCGTTCGAGATCCCCGAGTACACCGGAGACGTCACCGGCCTGGGAGTCGCACGCATCCTGGAGGCAGTGCGTACCGCCGGCGTACCGACCCGGTTCTACCAGGCGTCCTCCTCCGAGATGTTCGGCGCCAGCCCGGCCCCTCAGGACGAGAACACCCCGTTCGTTCCCCAAAGCCCCTACGGCGCAGCCAAGCTGTACGGGCATTGGATCACGGTGAACTACCGCGAAGCCCACGACCTGTTTGCCTGCAGCGGCATCCTGTTCAACCACGAGTCGCCCCGAAGGGGAGAGAACTTCGTCACCCGCAAGATCTCGCGGGCGGTGGCCCGCATCAACGCCGGGATGCAGGACAAGCTGTACATGGGGAACCTGGACGCCCTGAGGGATTGGGGGTACGCGCCCGAGTACGTCGAGGCGATGTGGATGATGCTGCAGCAGGACGAGCCCAGGGACTACGTGGTGGCCACCGGCGAAGCCCACACCCCCAGGGAGTTCTGCGAGGTCGCCTTCGCCCACCTGGGCCTGGACTGGGAGAAGCATGTGGAGATCGACCCCCGCTACTACCGTCCGACTGAGGTCAACCACCTGCTGGGCGACGCGTCCAAGGCCCGACGGGAACTCGGCTGGTCGCCCAAGACCAGGTTCACCGAACTGGTCCGGATCATGGTGGATGCCGACGTGCGGCTTCTGGATGACGAGATGAGCGGACGCCTGGTCAGGTGACCAAAGCGATTGTGACCGGCGGCGCCGGATTTATCGGCAGCCACATGGTGGACCGGCTGGTGGCCGAGGGCCGCGAGGTAAGGGTCATCGACAACCTGGTTTCGGGCGAGCAGCGGGTGCCCTTCCTGAAGGCCGCCGGAGTCGACCTGGACCTCCTGGACATTCGCGACCCCGGCTCCGCTCGGCTGATCGAAGACTTTTGTCCGGACGAGATCTACCACTTCGCCGCCCAAATGGACGTCCGCCGGTCCGTCGTCGATCCGGTCTACGACGCCGAGGTCAACGTGGTCGGGATGTTGAGGGTCCTGGGAGCAGCCCAGAAGGTCGGGGCCCGGGTGGTAACCGCCTCCTCCGGTGGGTGCATATACGGCGAAGCCGATCCCTCCCGCTTTCCGCTCGACGAGCAGACGCCGAGGAACCCGGATTCCCCCTACGGGGTCACCAAGGCAGTAATGGAGGATTATCTGCGCTTTTACCGCTCCATTCACGGGCTTGAGTACGTCAACCTCGCGCTGGGCAACGTCTTCGGCCCGCGTCAGGACCCGGCGGGCGAAGCGGGGGTAGTGGCCATCTTCAGCCTGCGTCTGCTTAAGGGGGACCCCTGCTACATCTTTGGCGACGGCACCCAGACCCGTGACTACGTCTACGTTGGGGATGTAGTTGAGGCGTTCTTCGCAGCGTCGTCCCAAGGAGAGGGAGAGACGTTCAACATCGGCACCGGGACCGAAACCAGCGTGAACGCCCTGTACTCCCGCCTAGCCAGGATCTGCGGGGTGGACGAGGCGCCGATCTACAAGCCCGCCCGGCCGGGCGAGCTGGACCGCAGTTGCCTGGCCAGTTCGAAGGCCGAACGGCTGCTGGGCTGGTCGCCCCGCCAGGATCTGGATTCGGGCCTGGCGGAGACCGTGGAGTACCTCCGGGTGTCCGGTTAGGCGGCCGAAGGTGTCACAGATCGCGCCGCCGCAACTACCCCGGCGGGCGCGAAACGGGCTCCCTTGCAGGGGAGCAGGAGCCGGTATGCCAAGCCGCCTTTGGCTCCCAAATCTGGTCAGGCGTTCTAACCGGCAGCCCGGCCGTTTGAGCGTGCCGAAGCCAGCGCTGCCACCGGAGGGCGGTTGGGGCAGATTCGCTCCGTGAAATGGGTTCTCGGGCCTCTCAGCCGGGGACTCGGAATTGCCATTGCCGCCGCCGGCACGGTCCTGGTGTCAGTTGCAGTGGCCCGGCGGTGGGACGAGCTTCAGGACGGAGTCGGCTCAATGCATCCCGGGCTGCTGCTGTTGGCCGTGGCGAGTGCGGCGGCGGGCATGGTCGCCATTGCGCTAGCCTGGCGAGCGGCTCTCGCCATCTTCGGCACCGAGCTGACCCGGTCGGCGACGCTCCGGGCTTACTTTCGAGGTGAGGTTGGCAAGTACATCCCCGGGTCTGTCTGGTCCGTTGTTGGACGTGCTGAGCTGGCAACCCGCGCCGGGGCCCGGCGGAGCGATGCCTACTGCAGCGTGCTGCTCGGCCTAGCTGCCCTTTACTCGGGCGCCGCCGTCGTGTCCGTCGCCGCAGTCGCCTCCGGGGTAGTAGGTGACCCACGGATCCGGATCGGAGCGTTGCTCGGCCTGAGCCTGGGGGCGGGTCTCCTGATGAACGGAGCCGTTTGGAATGCGGTCTCGAATGGGCTGAGACATATGTCCAAGGGTGCCGTCTGGCTGCCCTCCCGCAGCCAGTTCCTTGTTCTGGTGGCGCTCTCGCTTCCGGTCTGGTTGCTGATCGGCACCGCCACCTGGATCCTGACTCGGTCGGTGTGGCCCGAGGCCCCGTTCAGCACAGTCCTTCTCGCCACTGCCGCCTCGTGGCTGGGCGGATTTCTTGCCGTCCCCGTCCCGGGCGGACTGGGCGTTCGGGAGTGGCTGTTCGTCGCTTTGCTGGCGGCGGCCCCGGTTGGAGCTGCCCCCGCCGCGGCCGTCCTGGCACGGCTCGTCTTCATGCTGGTGGACGGCAGCGGAGCCCTGCTGGCTTCGATCCCCTCTTCGGCGGGTGCGCCTAAGCGCCTTTCGGGTTAGGCGCCCGAGCCTCGGCCACAACCATGGTCCAGGGCAGCGGCTGCAGTACGTCCCTCACTTCAAGGTGTTGCTCCACCAGATTCACGAACCCGCGGCGGCTGAAGTGGTTGACGTGGCCGGGGGTGTTTCCCAGATCTGACAGATAGCGGCGCCGGAGAAGATTCCCCACACGCCAGAGCGGCTCCAGCGGTACGGACAGGACGACTCTCCCGCGGCCGACCCTCGCCATCTCGGCGAGGGCGGCTGCAGGATCCTCGACGTGCTCGAGCACCTCGATGGCCAGAACCAGATCGGCCGAATCGTCCCGGAACGGGAGCCGGCGGGCATCGGCCACCACGCCGTTCAGGCCGAGCCGGACCCAGTGTGCGGCCAGATCGGGAGCATGCAGATCGATCCCCGCGAACGTGGATTTCGGAAAGTGACTTTTCAGACGCATCGCGATCTCGCCTTCGCCCATGCCCACCTCGATGATTGACGCCGGCGCCACCCCGGCAACCGCCGCGTCGAGGCTTTTGAGGAACCTCGCCACGAGGGCTCGCTCAACCCGGTGCCGGCTGGAGTACTTGTCGTAGGTGTTTCCCGTCCGGGTGGCGGGCGGTAAGGTCAATCTTCGGTTCCCGCCAGCTGGGCATCGCCAAGCTGGGCGTCGTTGGGCTTCGACAGATCCACTACCAGGTCGGCCAGCAGGCCGACCGACAGCAGCTGGAGCGCAGCAAATAGCAGCAGCAAGGTATTGCCCGCCACGCGGACCGGATGAACCAGTACGTCAAACGCCAGCTTGGCGAAGCCGAGTAGCAACAGCGCTATCCCGGGGGGGACGAAAATCCGCAGGGGAGCGTACCGCATGACCAGGCGGATGATCTGCTGCAGGTAATTGCGGCTGTCCTTTCTCCAGTGAAACTTGGAGGTGCCCGCTCGGGATTCGTACTCGATGGGGACATGCTTGATCGACAAGCCGTTGGCGAGAAAGGTCATCGTCATGGTGGTGGTGCAGGAGAAACCCCGGGGCAGCAGGTGTAGAAGCGGTAGCGCCGCCGATCGGCGGAACGCCCTGAAACCGGAGTTCAGGTCGGGGATTTTGGACTCGGTCAGATACTCGGCGAGCTTTCTCAAGATGAACTTGGCCGGCGCGCGCGCCCATCTGATGGTGCCCTTCTCGGAAATTCTGGCCCCCACCACCTGGTCGAACCCGTCGAGCTGGTCCACCAGCCACGGAATCTTGTCGTTGGGGTAGCTCATGTCGGCGTCCGTCCAGACCACCACCCGCCCGCGGGCTGCCCTGGTGCCCATCTTGCGGACGGTACCCGAGCCCCGGTTGGAGTTGAGGCGTATGACCCGGATCCCTTCGGTGGCGTCGAGCACCTTGGTCGAACCGTCGGTGGAGCCGTCGTCCAAAGCGATGATCTCGTAGCTGAGCCCCGAGCCATCGAGACCCTCCTTTATGCGTTTGAGCTCGTCAGCAAGGTGGCCGACCTCGTCATAGACGGGCAGAACCACAGAGACATCCAGTTGGTCAGCGGGCATGGTTCTCTCCAGCGGGTCGGGTACCAGTTTGCTTGATGATAGTCAATGAACTAGCTCTGATCGACCGGGCGGATGATCGCCAGCCGGCGATGTTCGGACACCTCGAACCGGGGATCGTCCAGGAGCGCGGTGAACGCGAGGCGTGCCTCGTCCTGTTCGGCGGGGGAGGGCGGCCACTGGTAGGTAGACCTCCTCAGATGAAAGTAGGGCGCAATCACGACGTCTGTGTTTCCTGCTTCAAAGCCGGCCATCACGTCGTCGGGGCCGACGTCGAACCCGGCCATCGCCTTTATCTCGTCCGGCCAGTGGTTCGCCGCCAGGAGGGCATTCTTGTCGCCGCCCGCGTTGTAGGCTCGCAGGCCGGCAAGCGGGGCTAGATAATGCGCCAACCAGTCGTTGTGCTCACCGTCGTAGTTCAGGAAGAAGACCCGCTCACCCTCCCGGGTGTTGTCGCGCAGGACGTGGCCAACCTCTCGCGTTACCGCCTCCATGGCCGCTCGGCCGGTCCGGTGCTGGTGTACGAGAAGCGGGGCGTTGGGCGCCATCTCCACCACTGCCGCAGCTGCGAGGCACAGCACAAGCACGCGCGTGCGACCGCCCGACTTGACCAGCAGCGCCACGGACAGCCCGGCGAGTAGTACCAGCACCAGCCGGGTAATGCCGAACCAGCGGTAGCTGGCCCTCATCGAGTTCAGGCCCGGAACAAGGGTGAACAGGCTGCTCCAGGGCATCTCCGGAGCTAGACCCTGCGGCATGAGGTAGGTCTCGTAGGAGGGAACGGCCTCGGCCGGGCCGCGGTCGACTGCCACTTTGAGGGCGGGGCCGAAAGAGAGCACCAGAGCCAGCAAGCCAGCCACCGCAAGAGCTACGACCCGGCCGTCTCGGCGCCGCAGCCACAGGCAGGCGGCCGCCAGAATCAGGCAGCCGAAGCCCACGTAGTTGTAGGCGAGGTTAGTCCCGTCCCCCCAGAGACGGGCAAACGAAACGTCGTAGTCAAGCGCGGCGGCCGGCCAGATGTAGCGGGATGGTGCAACCAGGGTCACCAGGTCCAAGCCCATGGACCGAAACACCTGTATCGGTTCCCCCCCTACCAGTCCGGCCGGGACGTAGGCGGAGTAGGTGACGTAGGCGAGCAAGCTGGCGCCAACCAACATGCCCGGGCCGGCGAAACGACGAATCTGGGGTACCGAACGGCTGCGGATGACCCAGCCCAGCCACAACAAGGCGCTTACCACGCTCGAGGCGACGAATGAGTACCCGTCCATGAAGGCGGCGAGGATCTTGACCAGTGAGTACCCGACGAAGACGATACCCAGCCTTTTCTTCGACTGCTTCTCGGCTGCTTCGATGGCGTACAGATCGGCGAGCACGTACCCCGGCAGCAGTACGTAGCCCACCGAGGTCCCCAAGAACCCTCGCATCCCGACCACGGTAGGGGTGACCAGGTACAAAAACGAGGTGACCAGTGCCACCAAACTGCCGGCGCCCAGCCGCCGCATCAAAACAAACCCTGACCCCATCGCCAGTGCAAGGAAGATGGCCCAGGCAAGCATATGGGCTCCACCTGACCCTACGCCCGGCAGGTACATCAGCACGGCACCGAGAGCGATGAAGGGCCCGGCGCTGAGAAACGGGTAACCGAACGGCTCGCCGAGTGTGTTGCAGCGGGCGGTGATTGCCTGGAAGCCCATCTGCTTCAAGCACGTCATGCTTCCCTCGACCAAATACCCAATCGACGCGTCGTTGACCAGCCCCGGCAACGCCCCGTGCATCAGCAGCACCAGGCAGAAAAGGACGGCAGTGAGCGTTGCCGCCGCCGGTATCCGTCCAATTTCCATGTCGCTTGACCCGCGTTTAAAAAGCGGGTGCCACTTGTCCCGGCTCCACGTACCCAGGCCGGTGTTTTGCGCCATCTGCCTCATGTACGCCCCGATAATCTCGTTGGCCGGTGCGGCCGGAAGAATAGTTCCAAACCGGCTATCCATGACCCTCTCGATGTCGGACAAGGGCGACCATCTCCTCGAACCAGCGGTTCGGCTCCTTGGCGATGATTCCGAGAAATGGCGCCGTCGAGAAGTTGTTTCTCCCTGTCCGATAGCGGCGTAGTTGACAGGCTAATATGAACGCCGGGCCGCGTGGAAGGTTGACGAGTACGGCCGGTAGAGTTTAGTGATCACCGGACGCCGGGAGCGGGGAAAGCATGGCTGAAGAGACGGTGCATTCGGCCGCGGAGAGCCTCACCATCTCGATGCCGGTTCTTAACGAGGTGGAGACGCTGCGACCCGCGTTGGATCGGTTCGTCAAGACGGACCTGGGACTTTTGCCGGACGTCGTCGTCAATGACGACGGTTTTACCGACGGCACTACCGGAGGATGCTTCAGGCGGTGGTGGGGGGGCAGGCCGAGGCTGTACACGGGACCGACGGGGTGCAGGCGCTGTTTGTCCTGCTGAAAATCCGGCTGCTCCGTAACGGTCACCGGTCGAGGCTCGCCGCCTCCAGGGGATGATCCTGCCATTGGACAAGGCTCCGTTGATTTCGATGGTTATCCCGCTCTACAACGAGGCTGATTGCCTGCAGGAGTTGTACCGCCGGCTGGTTGAGGCTCTCGACCAGGTGGGTGAGCCTTGGGAGGCAATTCTAGTCGACGACGGGTCAACCGATGGAACCATTGAAATGGTGGAGGCGCTTGCCGCCTCGGATCCTCGAATCCGGCCCCTGATCCTGGTGCGCAACTTCGGCCACCAGATGGCGGTGACCGCCGGTTTGGACAATGTCCGCGGCGCGGCAGCAATAGTGATGGATGCGGATTTGCAGGACCCACCCGAGCTGATACCCCTGTTCGTTCAACGCTGGCGGGACGGCAGCAAGATCGTTGCCGGAGTGAGGATTCCGCGCGACGACGAGGGTCTGTTGCGCCGGGTCGGGGTGCCGGCCTTCTACCGGCTGCTCCAGCGGCTGATCGATTTTCCGATCACCCTCGACTCGGGGGATTTCCGCTTGCTGGATCGAGAGGTCGTCGAAGTGATGAGGTCGATGCGCGAACGACACCGATTCCTGCGCGGGATGTCGGCCTGGACCGGGTTTCCCCAGAGCGTGATCAACTACGACCGGCCACGCCGATTCGCCGGATCCAGTAAGTACCCGCTGAAGAGAATGATCGGGCTGGCGCTGGACGGTATTACCAGCTTTTCCTACGTTCCGCTCAAGCTGATCACCGTGCTGGGATTAATCCTGGCGGTCCTGGCCGGCATCGCCCTCCCCGTCTTGATAGCTCTCCGGCTGGCCGGGGTGTCCGGGCTGTACGGTCAGACCACCGTCGTACTGGCCGTAGTGTTCTTCGGCGGCGTGCAACTGCTGTCGATCGGGGTTCTGGGCGACTACCTCGGCCGAGTCTACGACGAAGTAAAGGGTCGTCCGCTCTATCTGATCAGCCAGAGGACAGGTGCTCCTGAATACGATAAAGCAGAATCGAGTGTCCAATCTGGGCGAACGGCTCCCGACCGTCGAGCAGGGGATCGTACGGCCCGTTGAGCTGGTTCACTATCGAGACCGAGATGGCAAGTGTGCCCCGGATCTCGCGGAGCTTCTCCGGGTCGGCAATCATCACCGGCAGGTCGTATTCCTCGACCGGCGCCTGTCCGAAGTACGCCAGCCAGACCGGGCCCGCCACCTCCTCGGTTTCAAGGTGCTCCCGTAGCCGGATCAGATCCTGACCCCAGTCCACGTTGGAGCCGGTAACGAGCCGGTAGGCATTGTCGCTGCCGCCGAACGCCTCATTCACGTAGGCGATGTGGGAGGGGAACGATAGAACGGCGGCTATCAGTGCCCAGACCGCCAGGCCGGCCGCGGCCAGAGGCCAGGCGCCGCGCCGGCTCAGCGCCATCCCGCCGGCGATGACCGACATCAGAAGCGGCAGCGGCAGGATATGCCGTATCCCCAGGTTGGTCTGAGTAGTCATCGCGAACAGAAAGAAGCTGACCGGAACCAGCAGCAGCATGGCCGGCTCCATGCGACTCCTTCGGGTGCGAACCCAGGCCCACAACCCGGCGACGAAGGCGGCCAGCATCGCCAGCGGGCTCTTCATCGCCAGCATGGCCGGATAGAACAGGGGCTTGCCGCCCAGGTAACGCTCACCGAAGAGAAAGCCTGCGCGGCCTGCTTCGTCCCACCCTATCTGCAGGCGCAAACCGTCGCGAAAGGGCGCCGGAAGCGGAAGCCGGGCGGCCACCTGCTCGGTGATGCCGGAAGGGGCCACGGTGACTCGGGGCTCATAGGTTATCTGCGGGTCGACCGCTAGGTAGACGGCCCAGGCCCCTCCAAGGCTCACCGTGCCGAACATCAGCAACGCCACGGCCACAGAACGCAGGGATTTCCGAGACCCCGACGCATTACCGCTCTCTATAGCCGAGCGCCTTGCCGCGGCCCATGCGACCAGGATCGCGGCAACGGGCGTCATCACCAGCGCGCTGAATTTCGTCCCCAGAGCCAGACCCCAAAGCAGGGACCCCGCGCCAAGGAGCATCATCGGACTGGGTGACCGGATGGAGCGCCAGATGAGCCAGACCGAGGCCAGTACCAGTCCGGCAAGCACCATGTCGGTGGTCACGAGCCTGCCGTGGGCGAGCACCGAGGGGTTCGTCGAGGCCATTGTCAGCGCGAGCAGCCCGCCCCGGTCGCCGAACAGGTCGCGTGCGAAGAGGTAGATGACGATCGTTGTCAGGAGGGTGGCCGCAATGATGGGCAGGCGGGCAAGCCAGAGTAAGTGGGACGCATTGGCTTCGCCGGTGCGCTGATACAGGTAGTCCCGTCCTCGAACGTAGGCGTCGAAATGGATCTGTTCATCGGTATGCTGAGGTTCGGCGAAGTCGTGAAACCTCAGGGGGAGGCCGGCTACCAGATGGGCAAATGGGGGGTGGTCGGCGCCCCACTGGAGGCTCCCCCGGATCTTTTCCACCGCGGCGCCGAAGTGGAACGGCTCGTCG
>DATLGP010000432.1:0-4078 GCA_035540395.1 Actinomycetota bacterium | reverse complement strand
GGGTGGGATCCAGACCCTGATGCTCATTCTGCCGGTCGGCGGCATGACGGTTACCGCGTACAACGTGGGGAAGCGGACGTTGAAGGGGTTTGCCAACCTGTATTCCAAGCGTCCGGCGTGGGGAATGGGGCTGGGCATGGCAGGCCTTGCGGCGCTGGTCTTTGCCGGCTACGTCATGTGGCCGAGTGGTGAGTACCGGCCTATCCAACCCGAGGAGAGATGGAACCTGTCCGAGGCGGTCGAGGCGGTCCGGGCAACCGGCACCGGGCGTCCCAGCCTTACCGAGGAACGTGAGCGCGAGCTGGGCGGGGCTCCCCCGCTGGCTCCGACGATCGACGAATCGGATCCGGAGGGCTCGACCACTCCGGATGAGGATGAGGTTTCGGGCACTCCCACCCCCAGGCCGACCGCCACGAGCGGAGGGGGCGGAAGCATCTCCTCCCCGCGGGCAAGTCCGTCGCCCACTGCGCGAACGTCGCCCACTCCCTCGCCACAGTAGGCGTCCCCAGCCGATCGGCGCCCTGGACTGCTTGCCTTGATTGGGGTTCGGACGGGATGTCGAGTCCCGCCGCCTAGCGATCCGGGTCCGGGAGCAACCTGGCCGGGTCGATGATCCACCCCATGTTGTAAACGTTCTTTATGAAGTCCACCCCGACCTGGCTGCGGATATTGCTGAGCATCACGTCGATGGTGCGCGCGCCGTACAGGCCCAGAGTCTGCGAAAGCTCCCTACGCGAGCACACGCGAAGGCGGTTAGCCAAAAGGATCGCCAGCACCTCGATCTGAGATGCGGTGAGAGTCAGGGGCCGGCCCCCGTAGGTGGCCTTGTAACCCCCTAAGTCGACCTGCAGACCGAACGCCTCGATGGTCCCGCCTCCGGGAACCGTGAGGACCGATCTTCCGCCGATCGCTTCCGCTCTTGCCACGCTTACCTCCTCGTCACCACCAACCGCCTCCCCCACCCGCAAGGGGCCCGGGGAGGGCCCCTTGTGGGTGGATCACGGTCCCCCGGTCGATGACTCCTACTCGACGGCCTTGTTCCTCTTCATGAGCATGCCGGGCACCACGACGAACATCAGGAACATCAGGATGAACGAAACCAGCGCTAGGATCGGAGCCATTTTCATTTCCTTTCTTTGGATTTCTTTTGAACTACTGGTTGCCACAGAGCCCTGCCTTAGGGATGCGTCCCGACCTTGTCCATAACGGTCTGGTCGAACACCAGGCCGGGTTGGACGAATTCCGACACGTCCATTCCAGCCAGTTCGTCCTGCTCGGAGACCCGAAGGCCGATGGTCGACTTGAGAACCCCGAACAGCAGCGCCGAGGCAAGACCGGTCCACGCCACCACGGTCACGATGCTGATCAGCTGGGCGATGATCTGCTCCGTGTCGCCGACGATGAGACCGCCGACGTCGCCGTAGGATCCGTCGGCGAAGATTCCCACCGCCAGCATCCCGAACAGCCCGCACCCACCGTGGCATGCGACCGCCCACACCGGGTCATCCAAACCCAGTCGCCTCTCCAGGAACTCGGCTACCGCGATGACCAGGGCGCCCGCAATTGCGCCGATCAACACCGACGCCCAGGGAGCGACGAACGCGCAGGGCGCCGTGATTGCCACCAGGCCGCCGATCACTCCGCTGCAGGTGACGGCGATATCGGCCCGTCCGGTCCGGGCAAGCTGGATGTAGTAGGCCACCAGGCCTCCTGCGATTGCCGCCAGGAAGGTGTTGACCGCAATGGATGAGATACGCAGGTCGGTGGCGGCGAGGGTGCTCCCGGCGTTGAAGCCGAACCAGCCGAAGAGCAGGATCATCGTGCCCAGCACCACGTATCCCATGTTGTGGCCGGGAAGACTGCGGGGCCGGCCGTCGATGAATTTGCCCTTGCGTGCACCCACCATCAGTGCTCCGACCAAAGCGGCAATGCCGCCGACTGCATGAACCACGCCCGAGCCGGCAAAGTCTACGGCCCCGGCGCCGAAGGGAAGGGTGGACAACCAGCCGCCGCCCCACACCCAATGGCCGTAGATGGGATAGATGAGCGCGCTGATCAAAAAGCTGTAGGCCATGTAGGTGTTGAGCTTGGTGCGCTCGGCCATCGCTCCGGAGACGATCGTGGCCGCGGTGGCTGCGAACACCATCTGAAAGATCCACAGTTGCATGGTGCCCACGTCGTTGGCCTCACCGGCGAGGAAAAAGCCCGAGAAGCCGATAAATGCGTTCCCCTCGGACAATCCGGACGCCGCCTCCGAGCCTCCGAACATGATCGCGAACCCGAATGCCCAGAAGGCCAGACCACACATGCAAAAGTCCATGAGGTTCTTCATGAACACCGAACCCGAGTTCCGGGCCCCGGTTGAGCCGGCCTCCAGCAGGGCAAAGCCGATCTGCATGAAGAAGACCAGGAACGCTGCGATGAGGACCCAACTGGAGTTGACCGCCGCCACGGCGGCGCCCGCAGGGTCGTTCTCCAGGTCGATGGTGGCGGCTCCACTTGGATCCGCGGCGAACGAAGCACCGGCCCAGACCACAACGATGATCATCGTGAGAACGAAAGACACCCAGAGCCTTCGTTGCATCAGGAATCGCTTCAAGAACGTTTTTTCCGGCAAGTGCACCTCCTGCTTTGATTAGGGTGCGACGGCACACCCAGCGAGTGCCGTCGGCTCTAGAAGGGATCGTGCCAGGGGGATATTGCTCGGCCGTTACCTATGCGTACGCGTTTTGTTCTCGCTGTGTTAGCCGGCGCTGCGCCCACCGGTAGGATGCCCTTCAGAGCCTGCGCTGCCACGGGCGATATCAATCACATTCGATAGGAGGACGTTTGGCCGCGGCAATCGAGGTGTCGGGACTTCAGAAGAACTTTGGTCTCACCAGGGCCCTCGACGGCCTCGACCTTGCGGTGGAACGGGGTGAGGTCCACGGGTTCCTGGGACCGAACGGGTCGGGCAAGTCCACGACGCTTCGGATATTGCTGGGACTACTGCGGGCCGACGGCGGCGAAGCACGGCTGCTCGGCCAGGATCCGTGGGCCGACGCGGTTTCCCTTCACGGCCGGCTGGCTTACGTCCCCGGCGACGTGACTCTTTGGCCGGCGCTTTCGGGCGGCGAGGTAATCGACCTTTTGGGCCGTCTGCGGGGAAGCCTGGACATCCGGCGGCGCGACTCGCTCATCCGCCGTTTCGACCTCGATCCGACCAAGCGCTCTAGGACCTACTCGAAGGGGAACCGGCAGAAGGTCGCCCTGATTGCCGCCCTTTCCTCAAGTGTGGAACTACTCCTGCTGGACGAGCCGACCTCGGGGTTGGATCCGTTGATGGAGGCTGAGTTTCGCAGCTGCATCCAGGAGGAGAGGTCCGCCGGCCGGACCGTCCTGCTGTCCAGCCACATCCTTTCCGAGGTGGAGGCCCTCTGTCAGAAGGTGACGATCATCCGCGACGGTAAAACCGTCGAGTCCGGGGTCATCTCTGAGCTTCGGCACCTGACCCGGACCATCGTGATAGCCGAGGTGGACCACCCGCCTCATGACCTGAATTCGATTTCCGGGGTGTACGACGTGAGCGTGGACGGTCCCCGGGTGGAGTGCCGGGCGGAGAGCGAAAGCTTGAATGCGCTGCTGCAGCGGCTGAGCGAGTGCGGCGTCCGCAGCCTCACCACCCGCCCCCCTACGTTGGAGGAGATGTTCCTCAGGCACTACGAGTTGGACCCCTCGCATCCCGCCCCTGGGTGTTGACCGTCCTTGCCGGCACCGGCCGGCTGGTCCGGCTGGCCATTCGGCTCGACCGTGTGCGACTCGCGGTGTGGATTGTGGCTATGGCCACGCTTACCTTCGCCGTCGCATCGGCTTTCCAGGAGCTCTACCCAACCATCGACTCCCGCCGTCTTTTCGCGGATACCCTCGGCCGTACGCCGGCGCTGGTGGCTCTGACCGGGCGCGGGTTCAACCTTTTGTCCATCGGCGGGCTGACCTCGTGGAGGATCGGCGGTTTCGGCGCCACCCTGGTAGGTCTGCTGGGAATCTTCACGGTGGTGCGCCACACCCGGGCGGAGGAGGAAGCCGGACGGTTGGAGCT
>DATLGP010000431.1:0-3429 GCA_035540395.1 Actinomycetota bacterium | reverse complement strand
CTGGCTCTGCCCATTCCCAGGATGAACAGCAGTCCTCCCAAAAGCGACATGACGCCCACGCCCATGACCCCGGCAACCGCCCGGCGCCGCTTGATCCGCGCAGGCACCGGCGGCCGGTCCAGGCGGGCGGTAGAGACCTCGTCGGCGGGAAAACCCGCAGAGCGGGCCGGCTGGACGCCCGGCGGACCGCTGCCGGGATGGTGGACGCCCGGCGGACCGTCGGCGGGATCGACCGATCGGGCGGGCCCCGGCCGCCTGGGACCGGAGGCGCCCGGGGGCCGGGGGAGGCCCAGTCCCTTGCGCCGGGTTTCGAGCAGAAGCCGCATGGGGACGACGCAGTAGGCCGCCAGCAGACCCACCAGCCAGACCATCCCGCCGGTCAGGACACCGAAGAACATTAGCGGCAAAGCAACGACCAGCAGGCCCAATGGCAGGTAGACCAGCCAGAGCCAGCGGATGAACAGCGCTCGTTTGTTTTGGGTGTTCGGCACAGGGGAAGCCTATTGCACCCCTTGGGGGTGTGCCTTCTCGACGATTCCCTTCAGTATCCGCAGGTCGCGCTCGAAGGTCCGGCGAAGGATCGGCTTGAACAGTCTCAGGCCGACGGCACCGGGGATCCACAGCGGCGGGTAAAGCGTCTCTCTCCAGTAAAGGAAGGTTCCCCAGGGTGCCCGCTTGCAGAGCATGAGACCCTTGCCGGCCACCCATCCTTTATGGGTGATCTCCAGCACTTCCGGCGCCTCCCACCGGGTGACCTCTACCGGGTCCGTGGTCGTCACTCCGGCGATGCGGATGGTGGCTTCGGCGGTCACCCCCACGCCCTCGCGGTGCTCCGAGGTCACCTTGAACCCCTTGCCTTCGAGCATCCAGCGGTCGAGATGCTCCCAGTCCACCAGGTACGGCCAGACCACCTCAGGAACGGCCTCGATCTTTATCGACATGTCCATCTCAACCGGCGGGCCGACCAAGCTGCGTCTCCTTCGCTTCTCGATACAGTGTCTTTATGACCCTCAAGATCTTCGAGCATATGGTGGTCGGCGACCTAAGTTGCAACTGCTACCTCGTTGGCGACCCGGAGACCCGGCAGGCCGTGGTTATCGACCCGGGAGACGATGGAGGCAGGATCCAGCAGGCGATTGCCGACCACGGACTTACGATTGTGGCGGTCGTGGCCACCCATGCCCACTTCGACCATGTACTTGCGGCCGAAGCTATCCGCGCCGCCACCGGAGCGCCGTTCTACCTGCACCTGGCGGACATGGATCTTCTGCAATGGCTTCCCGCCAGCATGCAGATGTTCCTGGGCGTGACGGACGGCCCCCCGCCGCCCGACGTGGACACCGAGCTGGCCGACGAGGACACCCTCGAGGTAGGCGGTTCCAGCCTGCACGTGATCCATACCCCCGGGCACTCGCCGGGCAGCATCTGTCTGCTGAGCTCAGATCCGCAGGGCACCATGCTGTTCTCGGGGGACACACTGTTTGCGATGTCGGTAGGCCGCAGCGACCTTCCGGGCGGCGATCAGGATGCCTTGCTCGCCTCGATCCGACGGCGTCTATTTCCGCTGGGCGACATGCCGGTGTTCCCGGGCCATGGTCCGGAAACCGCGCTGGATCGCGAGAGGGCGAACAACCCGTTCGTCGGCGAAGGCTCCAGGTTCTGGAGCGGCTAGACCGGTCGTGGCTTACCGCGGCTCTGGGCGAGTTTGTGCCGCCCCGGTTAGGGCTGGGATCCGGATTCCCAGGAGGGATTCCAGGCGATCTCCCACAGGTGGCCGTCGGGGTCCCGGAAGTACCCGGAGTAGCCACCCCAAAAGCGCGCCCGTGCTGGGCCGGTGACCACCGCCCCTGCCGTTTCGGCTTGACCGATGACCGCATCGACCTCATCCTGCGAGCCAACGAGATGGCCGATCGACAGGTCCGAGGGACTGGGGGGATTCACCGGTACCTGCGCATCCTTGGCCAGCGACTCCCTCGGATAAAGGGCGAGGGTCAGGCCCTGGTTGAGCTTGAAGAAGACCACGGCGCCGTCCTCGAACTCGGTGCCGACAATGCCCGCAGTCTGTAGTCCCAACCCGTCCCGGTAGAAGGCCAACGATCGCTCCAGATCGTCCACACCCAAGGTCAGAACGCTGATCTGCGCCTTCAAGCTGCCGGAGTGTGAGGTTCGGCGGCAGGGAGGCGAACCCGGCGCGGTGCGGACACGCCTAGGAAACCGGGCCCGCCAGCGGAAGCAGGACCGCAGGCGAAGCCGTCTGGGTGGCCGCCTCCCGCTCCGCCGCGTAGGCCGGGCAGATTGGCTTGTGGGGGCAATAGTTGCAGAGGTGGCTCGTCCGCGGCCGCCAATCGTCTTTCAAATGTGCTCTTTGAATTGCCTGAGCCAGGGCGTTCAGTTGCTTTTCCAGGCCCCTGAGCATCTGGGCCGTGGGAACGAGGGTGATGATCTCCGGCTCTTTGAGATGGAGCAGCCGCAGCAACTTGGGCATCTTGCCGAACGCTCTCCAGCACACCAGAGCGTAGAACTTGAGGCCGAAAAACGACCCGAGGGCGTAGGTTTCGGAGGGGGAGCGGCCGGTCTTGTAGTCGCTCAGCACCCATTCGCCGTCCGGCGTGACCTCAACCCGGTCGATAATCCCCCTCAGCAGTGTCAACTCGGTCTGGTGCTCTACCCACCACTCCAGCTCGTGGGGAGCCACCTTGGTGGGATCCTCCACGCGGAAGTAATTCACCAGCAACGCGTCGGCCTGTTCCAACCAGGCGGCCTCTACCTCCCGGTCCAGCTCCAAAGACGCATATTCGGGATCTGCCTTCAAATTCGCCCAGACTGCGACGGCCAGTGCCCGGGCGCGTTCGATGGTGCGATCTGCCTGGTCCAGCAGGTACAGCTGCTCGAGAACCGCGTGGACGAGGGTGCCCCGGGTGCTGTAGATGTCTGCCGGCTCGGGAAGCCGGTCTATCGCCCGGTACTTGAACAGCTGGGGACAGGTCTTGTAGTCGGAGGCCCGGGAGGGGGAAAGCCGGACCAGAGTCTCCGGGGGGCTTTCAGATTCCCTCAGGCGGTCGGCGTCCCGCAGGGCTGCTGCGTCGGCTGCACTCATTGCCTCTCATCTTAGGAGGTGGGTGCGACAGGATGGCGTTTTCCCGGTTAGAACAACGACATTTGTCCGGGGCTGAGGCTCGGTTTGGTGCGCCTTTTTGCCGGACGCACCTTTCGTCGCTTCGTCTCCAAGGTGGACGGAGCGGCGGGCTCGGCTTCCCAGACCGGAGGGTCGGGTAGCAGCGGCAGCTGGCGAAAGGGCGGCGCCGGCTCACTCAACGGCTCCTGATTTGTTCCGAAGCGCAGCTGGTCGGGGTTGGTCGGGATATCGGCTGGGGTCGGGGGCGAGTCGAACCGTTGGGGCCCCAGCCGATATCCCGACCAACCCCGACC
>DATLGP010000430.1:0-4812 GCA_035540395.1 Actinomycetota bacterium | reverse complement strand
GCGAAACCTTTTCTGTGTTCCCTCGACCATTGATCTTGCCGGCGCTGAGATCGAGCTGGTTACCGCATTTTCCCGGGAATTGAGGCTGCGCAAAGCGCTGGAGACGCTGGAGGACGAGTTCGACTTCGTCCTGATCGATTGCCCGCCCTCGCTCGGGCTGCTCACCGTCAACTCGCTCGCGGCGGCCACCGAGGTGATTGTCCCCATTCAATGCGAGTACTACGCGCTCGAGGGGCTCGGCCAGTTGCTCAAGAACATCAACTTGATACAAACGAACCTGAACCCGGATCTGCGTCTCTGCGGGATCGTGCTCACGATGTACGACGGCCGCACCAGGCTGTCCGAGCAGGTGGCCAACGAAGTTCGGTCGCATTTTCCGGGCAAGGTCTTCGGCACGGTGGTGCCGCGCAGCGTACGGCTCTCCGAGGCTCCCTCGTTCGGGCAGCCGGTTGCGCTGTACGACCCAAGGTCCAAGGGTTCGATCGCGTACCGGGCACTTGCGGCAGAGGTGGCCGACGCCGACGCCGACGGCACGCTGGAGGCGGCGGCCCCGGAGTCCGAGGACGCAGGCGACGAAGCAGTGGCCCGAGTTCGATGGCGTTAGCGGCGGGTAGCGGCCGCGCCGGCCGGGCGGATGGAGGACGGCCGAATGAGCGCTAAAGGTGGGCTTGGGCGGGGCCTCGGAGCCCTGATACCCGCGGGGGCCACCAGCCTGGAAGAGCTGGCGCCATCAGCGATCGTCCCGAATTCCCGCCAGCCGCGCAAGCAGTTCGACCCGGAAGCCCTCAGCACGCTGAGCACTTCGATTCGCCAGCTCGGGCTGCTTCAGCCGGTGGTGGTGCGTCGCCGGGGCCCGGGCTATGAGCTCGTGATGGGGGAGCGCCGGTGGAGGGCGGCCCAGCAGGCGGGCCTGTCGACGATTCCGGCTCTGGTCATCGACACCGACGACAACGGCTCGTTGGAGCGGGCAATTGTTGAAAACGTTCACCGCCAGGACCTGAACCCGATCGAGGAAGCGGCTGCCTACCGGCAGCTCGTGGAGGAGGCCGGGCTGACCCAGGAGCAGTTGGCGGAGCGGGTAGGCCTATCCCGGTCGACCGTTGGCAACGTGATGCGGTTGCTCGACCTGCCCGACTCCATCCAGGCGATGGTCATGGAAGGCAAGCTGAGCGGCGGGCACGCCAAGGCCCTCCTCAGCCTGCTGGGACACCCGCTGCTGGAGCGGCTCGCCCAGCGGGTTGCCGCCAGCGGCCTGACGGTCCGCCAGACCGAAGAACTGGTGCGGCAGGCCCGCGAGGAGCGGGAGGAGCCCGCCGGCCTCGATGCTCCGGTCCGGCGCGAGGTCCAGTCTCGGGGCGACGCCGGCCTCAGGGAGATCTCCGACGCCCTATCGGACCAGCTCGAAACCCGGGTGGCGGTCACCAAGGGCCGGGGGAGGGGCAAGATAGTCATTGAGTTCGGTTCCGACGAGGACCTGGTGCGGATCTGGCGCCGGATCGCCGGTAGCGGCAGCCGGGCGTCGGCTTCGGCGGTCTAATCCGGCTCCGAGGTGAAGTACTGCTCCAGTGCCTGGAGCATCGCCTCGGCCAGGTCGTCAAGTGACTCCGAGAGCCGGCGGAACTCGTCGGGGTTCGTGATAAACCCGGGCTCGACGACCACTGCGGGCATCTGGGTCTCCCGAAGGATCGGGTATGCCTTGCCGTGGGTGCTGCAGTCGGGCCGCCCGGCACGGATCAAGGCGGCGAGGATGAGTTCGGCCAGGTGCTCGCCCGGCTCGGAGGCCACGGTCCCACCCTGGAAGTAGTAGGTTGCCGCCCCGGCCGCGATCGGGGTCGGGTGGGAGTTGAGGTGTATCGACAGGAGCAGGTCCGCTCCGAACCGGTTGGCGAGCTGGGCCCTTTGCGACTCATGGGGTCCGTCGTTGGGTCCCCGGGTGAGCATGGGATGGGCCCGCCGACCGTCGAGCAGCAGGCCCAGCTTTGCCGAGAGCCGGAACACCCAGTCCGCCTCGGTCTCGCCTTCCGGTCCGATTCCGCCGGTGTCGTCCCCTCCATGCCCGGGGTCAAGCACAATTCTTTTGCCGGCCAGGCCCGGTGGGTCGGCCCTGCGGGCCTCCCGTTCGGTGATGCGGGGACCTAGGCCGGGTTTGATGACCATTCTCAGGCGCTCCAGCGCCCGCAGGGTCTCGCGGCCGACAATCCCGTCCTCGTCCACGGCGAGGTTCCTTTGAAAGTCCCGAAGGGCAGCCGCGGTTCCCAGGCCGAAGATGCCGTCGTGCTTGCCGGCCGTAAAGCCCAAAGCGTTCAGCTGGGCCTGCAGTTCCCGAACGTCGTCGCCCCGAAGAAAGGGCTGGTTGAGGCGCAGCAGGCGGTCGCCCAGCGACCACGAGCTTTCTACCAGTGCCTTCCAGGTAGCTTCGCCAACGATCCCGTCGACGTCAAGCCCGGCCCGCTGCTGAAATCCTTTGATCGCCATCTCGGTAGAGGGGCCGAAGGTTCCGCCCAGTTCGGGGTCATCGATCACAAAATTGAGCTTTTCCAGGCGCGTCTGAAGGTCGGCCACCGCTTTGCTTCGGTGACCCCGGCGTATGAGATCCACGCCTGCAGCTTAGTGGCCGGACGCCGAAATGCAAAAGCGGCCCCCGCGGGGCCGCTTGATGCGCTCGCAGGGCCTATTCTCCCCGGCTCTCCAGCCAGCGTTCGGCGTCGATTGCAGCCTGGCACCCCATGCCCGCAGCCGTGATGGCCTGCCGGTAGGTGTGGTCAACGACATCTCCGGCGCCGAAGACGCCTTCCACGCTGGTACGGGTGGCCAAAGCCGAACCCGGGGCCCAGTCGTTCTCCAGCTTGTCCCCGACCACCAGGTATCCCGACTCGTCGAGCTCCAACTTGCCGGTGAACAGGGAGGTGTTCGGGATGTGTCCAATTGCTACGAAAAGACCCTTGAGGGGCAGGTCGCGCTGTTCGCCGGTCACCGTGTCCTTGAGTTTGAGACCGGTGACGCTCTGCTCGCCCAGCACGTCGTCCACGGCCGAGTTCCAGTGGAAGTCGATCTTGGGGTTGGCCAGCGCCCGATCCTGCATGATCTTGGATGCGCGGAGAGCCTCACGGCGATGAATGACGTTGACCTTGCTGGCGAAACGAGTGAGGAAGTTTGCCTCCTCCATCGCAGAGTCGCCTCCTCCGGCGACCGCGAGCTCCTGGTCACGGAAGAACGCCCCGTCGCAGGTGGCACACGTCGAAACCCCCCGGCCCATCAACCGCCGCTCGTTGTCCAGGCCGAGCGTCTTTGCGGTGGCCCCGGTAGAGACGATCACGGTATCGGCGGTGTACTGATCTTCGCCCACGAAGATCTTGAATGGGCGCACTGTAAAGTCGACATCCGTGACGTCCTGCGAGAGATAGGTGGTGCCGAACCGCTCGGCCTGCTTGCGCAGCGTGTCCATCAGTTCGGGACCCATGACGCCGTCGACGTAACCGGGGAAGTTCTCGACCTCGGTGGTCAACATCAGCTGACCGCCGGCCTGGAACCCCTCGATGACCAATGGCGCGAGATTGGCGCGGGCGGTGTACAGGGCTGCGGTCAGGCCCGCCGGGCCCGATCCGACGATCACTACTTTGTGGTGGTTTGTCATGACAGTCAGCATAACGTTCGCGGGCTTCGGATTATGCCCGCCGCGGCCGGGGCTAACCGCGGGGAGGTCGAGAACCGGCCGGAGGGGATTTTCAGCCGGGTGGCTTTGATGCAGCGACCAGTGCATTGCGCCGCGGCGTGAAGGAAGGCTGAAGAAGGCTCGAGATAATCCTGCGCACGAGGACCGGTTACCATTTTTATATGGGAATCGAGGAGATTGACCTGATTTGCGTCAACCATCCTCGTTCGACCACGAGGGTGCGTTGCAGCAACTGCGACTCGCCGATCTGCGTGCAATGCATGCAGGAGAGTGCAGTCGGCATGAAGTGTCCCGACTGCGCCCGGGTGGAGTACCGCCGTACCTCGGGCGGCAAGCGCAGGTACGCAGCCGGCGCCGTCGGTCTGGTGGCCGCGGCGCTACTCGGAGCGGCCACCGTGCTCATGTTCGGAAGATTGAACTTCCTGGTGGCCATAGTGCTCGGGATTGCGGTCGGCGCGGTGGTGAAAAGGATAGGCAGGGGACTTCCCGGCCTGGGCGGAGCGGCGGCTTCGGCAACGATTTGCGGTCTGGCTTTGGGCCTGCTGGCCCTGGGCGCACCTCCGGGCCTGCTGATGAACCCGGCGTTTTTGATCCCGGGACTCATCGCAACCGCCAGCGCCGGGTTCACCGCCAGCCGTTAGCCGGCGGTCGGCTAAAGGCCGCCAAAGGTCCGGGCGAGTAGAGGTTAACCCGGTAGAGGTTGACCAAGGCCGGGCGTGAAGCCTCCGGGCAAGTCGGGGCCTGCCTCGGCGATTTCCGCCGGCGACAGACCCCCTGCTCAACAGCGCCGCCCGAAGAGCTAAAGCGCGTCCGGCCCCATCTCCCCGGTTCTGATGCGATGAACCTGCTCCACCGGCAAGACGAAAATCTTTCCGTCACCGATCTTCCCCGTGCGGGCCGCCGTCATGATTGCGTCGATCACCTGATCAAGCTGGTCATCGTCACAGATGACGTCCACCTTCACCTTGGGAACGAAGTCCACCTGGTACTCCGACCCCCGGTACACCTCCGTGTGGCCCCTCTGCCGGCCGAAACCTCGTGTCTCGGTCACGGTCATGCCCTGGATCCCGACCACACGCAACGCTTCTTTCACTTCCTCAAGCTTGAAGGGCTTGACGATTGCGCTGACCATCTTCATC
>DATLGP010000429.1:0-1949 GCA_035540395.1 Actinomycetota bacterium | reverse complement strand
CGCAGGTCGCAGGGAAGAGGCCCGAAACCTGTGGCGGCGGATAGTTGCCGAGGACCCGGAGTTCTTCGACGCCGAGGAGCGGCTGGCCTCCGTCTAGCCGGCAGCTTGACCGCGTGCGGCTCGTTGAAGATTGGAGCCGTCCAGGCCCTTCGGTCAAGCCAGGCGCGTGCGCCGCGCCGCCCGGCCCACCGCGTTCGGGGGCCGGGCGGCCAGACAAGGATTCCTCAGCGGTAGACGGCCCTCACACGGCCTGCCCCACGACCAGGCTTTGCGGCCCGGCCAGAGGCTTGTGGTCTGAGAACTTCCAGCCGCTCTCGGTCAGCCACTGCCGGGCCTCCTCGACGCTGTAGACGTCGCCGTCGCGCAGATGGACTGCGAACTCTCCGGCCATCAGCGCGGCATGTACCGGTTGAGTGTGGGTTGAATCGGTCCAGAAGTCTGCCAGCAGCACCGCCGATCCCGCCGGAGCGACCTTGCGAATCCGCTTCAACACCTCGACGTTGGTTTTCGGCGACCAGTAGTGCACAAGGTTGGCCAGGAGGAACAGGTCATAGCCGGGGGGCAGCTCCTCGGTCATGACGTCAGTCGCCACCACGTCAATCCGGGATTGGAGTCCTGCATCGGCCACCCTCTCCCGTGCGATTGCGGCAACGGCAGGTAGGTCGAGTACCGTGGCGGCCAGGTGCTCGTGCTTGCGGGCGAGTGCAATCGACCAGGAGCCGGTTCCTCCCCCGATGTCCAACAGACGCCGGTGATCCGAGAGGTCCACCGCCTGCGCAAGAGCCGCCGCCGGACCTGCGAGGATTGCTTCTATTCCGGCGGAAGCAACTTCCTGCAGATCGCCGTCCAACTCGAAGATCTCCCGGGGGGGTCCGCTGGCCAGGCACTCGGCCAGCCGGCACCATGCCGGGTAGCTGATCTTGTCCCAGAAGCGCAGGAACGGCCGAAGGTCGGCCGGCGACCGGCCGGCGAGGAACCTGGCGGCTACCGGGCTGTTGCGATACAGGCTCCCGTCCCGTTCGAGCACCTCCAGCGATACCATCGCATCGGCGCTGATACGTGCCGCCCGCACGGTCAGCCCGGTTCGAGCAGCCAGGCCGTCGATGGTCGTTGGTGAGTCTGCGAGGGCCTCGAAGAGCCCCAGCTCGGCAGCGGCGAACAGATGCTTCGCCGCCATGAAGCCGGATGCCAGCCGCATTACGAGCTCGGGAGAAACAGGGTCGGGCTCGAGACCCGGTGCCTCGAGCGGTTCAACTATGGATGTCGTCGTAGTCATGGCCACCTCGCATTCCGAACTTCCTTGCCAACGGGTACCGCCGATAATGTGCTGCGGCGAGGAGGGGGCCAATCCCAAAAGTGTGTGGACTTGCCCCCCGACCATCCCAGATTTCAGGGGCTGTGCGCGAGCCGGGGCTGGTCCTAAAATGCCGAAAGATGGAAGACAGGGTTCGCCGGATTCGCTCTGAGATCGTTGAACTCGCCCGCGCGGGTCACGACTGGGTCACCTTCTCCACCCACGTCACCGAGTCGTTGAGACGCCTGATCCGTTTCGACCGAAGCTGCTGGCACTCGGTCGACCCGGGGACCGTGCTTCTGACCGGGAGCCTCAACCAGGGGATCGGTTGTTCGGGCTCTTGGCTGGCGCACCACGAATTCGTGGTTGACGACGTCAACAAGTGGTGGTTTCTCGCCAGGAGCGGCAGGCAAGCCGGCGCCACCAGCATTGCTACCCACGGCGACCTTTCCCGCAGTGCGCGCCATGTGTCCCACGAGTCCTTCGGCATCGGCGATGAGCTACGCGCTGCCCTGGTCACCGATGGGACCTATTGGGGGGCTGTCGGTATCTTGCGTGACAGGGGAGAGCCCTGGTTTACCGAAACCGACGTCCGGACCGTGGCTTCATTGAGCTCGGTGATCGCAGAGGGGTTTCGCCGGGCGCTGATTGTGGG
>DATLGP010000428.1:0-3060 GCA_035540395.1 Actinomycetota bacterium | reverse complement strand
CGGCGGCGTCGAGCCGGCCGCTGACCCGGATTGAGGCGTTTTCCACCACCTCGGGCGCCACCCGGGAGGCGGTTTGCTGGGCGCCGATCAGGATGATGCCGAGCGATCGCCCCCTCTGCGCTATGTCGATCAAGGTGTCCTTGATGGGTGAATGGCCCTCCCGGGGGGCGTACTTGTTGAGCTCGTCGAGCAGGATCACCTGCAGGGGCAGCCGCTGGCCGGTCTTCTCCTTGCCCGCGAACACCTCGTCCAGCAAGGCCCCGACGACGAACCTTTGCGCGAAGTCGTGCAGCTTGTGCAGGTCGACCACGGTTACCGCCTCCGCCATCCGGTCCACCCGCCGTCCGTCGGCCCGGATCAGCCGGCCGATGCGGTGCTCGGCCGCCCGCAGGCGGCGCATGAAGGCCTGAGCGGTGCCGCCCTGCACCCTCCCGGTCCACGCCTGGTCCGGCTCCCCGTCCTCGGGGTCCACGTGCTGCTCGACCACCTCGACCAGGTCCGCGAGCGTCGCCACCAGCCGGGTCCCGATTCGGACCACCCCTTCCCGGCCCTCGACCGGCTCCGCCAGGCGGGCAAGCTGGGAACGCACCTTCTCCTCGACGAAGGTCAGCTGCTGGCGGAAATCCCCGGTCTCGGCGAAGAGGAACCGCAGAAGACCGTTCTCGATGAACTCGCGGGGCGTCCAGGAGAAGGCGGAGACGCCCTCGCTCCTGGAGTCGGTGTCGGGGACCATCCCCACCGAACTGCGGGGGGCCGCCCAGAACGAGACCGAGGGGAACGGTTCGGAGGGGATCCCCATGCGGGCCCACTGCGCCCGGGCCTGGTCGGTCAGGCCCCGGTTGGGCTTGTCCAGCCACAGCAGATCCTCCTGCTTCACGTTGAACACCAGGACCCGGACGTTGGAGGCCGCCCGGCCGGTCACCTCGGGGTGGGCGGTCAGCGACCTCAGGAACGACAGGGCAAACGACGTCTTGGTGGCGACTCCGGAGACACCGGAGATGGAGATGTGCCCGCCCTTGCGACCGTCGAAGAAGTCCAGGTCCACCCAGATGGGATCGCCGTCCCGGGCGAAGCCTATGGGCAGCCGGCGCCCCATCTCGTCGGCGTACAACGCCTTGTCCCGCGACTTGCCCGACACCCGGTAAACCGGCTCCCCCGGATCCGGGGCCACCCAGATCTCGGGATCGACCCGGATGGTCTGAACCGAGGCCGAGCGCGCCAGCTCGGCGGGAAGCGAGCCCTCTTCTGCAATCAGGAACATGTCCGACTCGAAGCGAGCCCCCTCGTAACGGGCGGCCACCTCGGTCACGAGCCCGTAGAGGTGAACCTCGCCGACCTTGGGGACCTGGGTGCGCGCCTGCACCAGGTCGTCCAGCTGCAGGTAGTTGTCTGCATCGATCACCACCCGGAACTCGGTGGAGGTGGAGGGCTCAACTCCAAGGACCCGGCCGACCTGCTCCTCAGGCATCCGCCCGGCCCCCCGCCCTCACGCCGGAGCGAATCCGGCGCATCACCAGATCACGGTCCCCGAGCAGGCTCCACAGCTTGCGCTCGAGAGTGGCGATGGGAACCAGGTTCTGCGGGGCCCGCGTGTCCCAAAAGGCCTTTGACGCGAAGCGGGGCAGGTGATGGGTGACCAGGTCGGCCAGGCCGATGGCCCGCTGCAGCCCAACCGTGGTGCTCACCTCGCACCGGGCGATGGCCGCCCACGGGTGCTGGTTCGGCGCCGCGGCGATGCGCGTGTACCACGAGTACCGCGGACGGATCCTGCCGAAGCCGAAGATCGGCGTCCGCTCCCCACAGGCCAGCGCCAGGGCCACCGGCGCATGGCCGGGACTGAGGTAGGTTTTTTGGTGGCTCTTTATGTAGCCGACCAGGTTGACCGGCTCCCGCACCCGCAGCGGGCCGTCGGCTATCACCAGCATCCCCTCCCGGGCCAGCCGGCGGGCGAGATCCTCCTCCAGGTCGCTGCGGGACTTCTGCAACTCGTTGCGCAGCTCCTCGGGCCGGGTTCCCGGGATGGACCGCCCTCGGTAGGTGATGGCGGAGGAGAACGGGCGCACCCTGGGGTCGGCTCCCCCGCCGAATACGCTCCACCGCTGCACTTCGCACGTCTCGAACCGGGCCCGGCCGCCGTCCACCACGACCGCCCCCGCCGCAACCGACCCGAACAACCCGGGCGAGGTGGCCGCTCCGCCACCGAAGAATGCTCTGGCGTCCACCCGGTCTACCCCATCGATGAATGCTGCCGCCGGCTGGCCGGAGAGACCCGGGACTATTGCCCGCCACTCCGTGGTCTCGACAAACGGATCGACCTCCTCGTCGGACGATGCAAGGCCGCCGTCCACCTCTGAGGAGGAGCCGTACTCCGGGCTCCACGCCTCCACCCACATCTGATCTTCGGCCATGCCTCCATGCTAGCGAGGGGGTATGACAGGCCGGCGTAAATTCCCCCCGGGTCGCGAAACAAATGTTCGATTACGGCATTTGGGGGCCCTAGCGGATGTTCACAACCACCCTGTCGGCGACCAGGGGGCTGACCGGCACGTGGTTCTCGTCGGTCAGCACGACCCAGATGGTGTGCTGTCCCGCCCGCAGCCCGGTCACCTGATGGGTGGTGCCGGTGGTGTGGAGGTGGGAAGCGTCCGAGGGGAGGGGCCGGCCGTCGGCCTCGGGATCCTGGGCTGGGTTGATGATCAGGTCCAGGTGCCTGGTGCCCTCCTCACCGGAGCCGATCTCCACGCCTTCGGCGGAGGTGCTGAGCGTGAACCCGGTGGCCATGGGCGCGTCTTCGGGAGCAGAGGCGGTAATGGAGGGACCGGTTACCTCCACCTCAACCGCATCCGCCGCTCGGCCGAGGCGCGTCCCGGCTCCGTCGGAAAGGACCAGGGTGAACCGGTGCCTCCCCACGCCAAGGCCCGGAATCTTCACCCGATCGGCGCTGAAAGGAACGATGTCAGAACGGTCGGAGATGGTCTCTCCGGCGGCCACCGGATCCCGGTCGATGTAGACGTGAAAGTGGCCGGTGGTCCCGGAGATATCGCCGTCCGGCTCGGTGAT
>DATLGP010000427.1:0-1531 GCA_035540395.1 Actinomycetota bacterium | reverse complement strand
CATGGCGAACATGCAGTTCATCACCTACGACAAGGACGGCAACTGCATCGGTGCCAACTACATGGACTACCTGCTGCCGACCGCCTGGGAAGCCCCTCACATGGAGCTGTTCGAGGTGGTTACGCCGTCACCGCACCACCCCATCGGTTGCAAGGGCATCGGCGAATCCTGCTGCGTCGGCGGCCCGGCGGCATTCGTAAATGCCGTGATCGATGCGATCGAGCACCTGGGGGTGCGCAACATCGACATGCCCTGCCTCTCGGGGCGCGTCTGGGAAGCCATCCACTACCGCAAGGACGTGTCGGGTTACCCGCCGCTTCCGGGCCAGGACTAGCAAAGCTTCCCCGCGAACAGCGCCGGCGCGAGCCGGCGCTGTTCCGCGTCCGGCGGGCCCGTTCCCGGATCTTCGTCCCGGCGGCCGCGATCAGGCCGGGTCGACGCAGCCCTGGGCGCCGCCCCCCGGACCGGCCGGCTGGGTGCGGGGATAGGGAGTGGTGAATCCACCGCCGGGATCGTTGGTGTTGCGGTAACGCTCCACCGCCCTGACTATGGCGTCGGCCTTGGCCTGACGCACGTCTTCACGGCGCAGCATCTCCTCCTCTGCCGGGTTCGATACGAACGAGAGCTCGGCCAGCACCGTGATCACCCCCTGCTCTCCCGATCGGCGCAGGATTCCGTAATAGTCGCCCCCCCGATCGTTCAGTCGCCACTTGGCGCCGGCGTCGGTGTCGCCTACCCAGCTGACCGGCAGCTTGGAGAGCTCGCGGAAGACCTCCTCGTAGACCAGGCCGGCAAGCCTCTTCGAAGCCGCAGATCGGTACTGGAAGTAGGTTTCGGTCCCCGGCCTGTCCATCGGACCGTCGGGGTCGGCGTTGTGATGGATGGAAATCATCAATTCGGTGCCCGAGGCACTGGCCACCTCCACCCGGAAAGGCAAGGTCGCCCGATAGTCGGAGTCCCTGATGAGCAGCGTCGGGATGCCGCGCCCGTTAAGGGCCGCCGCCGCCCTGACCGCTACGTCCAGGTTGACCTCCTTCTCCTGAAGGCCGGTGGGACCCACCGCTCCCGTCTCGCCGCCTCCGTGCCCGGGATCCAGCACCACCACCGGGCGGGCCAGCCGGTCTCCTGCGTCGAGGGGCATCCATCTGGTCAGCTCGCACGGCGTCGTGATCCTTGCCCATCCGTTGTTCACGGCCGAGAACGGCACTACGACACCTGCACGCAGGCGCCCGGCCGAAGTCTGGCCGGGAGCGGAGCCGAGCTGGGTCCCCCCGGCTCCGACCCGCAGGACCCCCGGAGCAGAAACCGGACTCGCCGGATCTATCCCCAGCTCGGTGGGCAGCGCCACCGGCTCGGGCGAAGGACCGGCATCCGGACTCGGCGACGCGGTTTGGGTAACCGCCGGCGAAGGCGCGGTTGCCCCGCCGTTCGCCTCACAGCCGGCGAGGACCAAAAGCACCAACAACCCGACAAGCCTGAATGAAAAGGTCACCGTTTAACCTTAGTGGGTGCGACGAAGTTCGATTACAAC
>DATLGP010000426.1:0-4788 GCA_035540395.1 Actinomycetota bacterium | reverse complement strand
GCCGTAAAGGCGGGGAATCTCCGACCAGTCGGTTTCTCCGTAGGCCACCAGGAGGCCTGCCTCATCGCCCAGCCCGGTCTGACTTGTCCCCCAAAGCACGAACCCGGCTTGCACCGACAACCCGGCAAGGTAGACGAACAGCGGAATCCGCTCCCTCGCCGACGACCGTTTGACCAGCTCCCAAACCGCCAGCGGAAACAGAAGCCCCGCCATCGGGTTGCTGAGGGTAGCGGCGAACGACATCGCGCCGGCCCCGACCTGCCGGTGGCGGGAGACCGAACGATCGAGCAGGGCCCAGAAGCAGCCGTACATGAGATACCAATGGAGGTTCGTCGCGTTGTTTGCCGTTTCGTAGCCCCCGGCCGGGAGCAGCACAACCGACCCGGCGAGAGCAGCCCTCAGCCAGGGGGAAGCGACGACCGACTCCGACGCAACGAAGACATACAGGCTGACCAGGGCGACGACCAGGGCCGACGCGGCGGCGAAGACCGCCGCGGCGTTCTCCAGAGACCCGGTGCCCGCGGCTGCCGCTATCAGCCGGGGAGGCAGGTGCACATACCCGCCGTACAGCGAGAAGATCGAATCGATCGGCGCGGCCAGCGCGTCACGGAGGAACCTTTCGCCGTCCTCGGCCCACAGGGTGTCGTAGGAAGGAACGCCCGCCTGGCGAACGAGCATGATTACCGTGCCGGCGACGACCCAAACCACCGGGAAGACCATCCGAAGGGATCTTCCGGTCGCGGGCACCTCGCTCCCCGAGGTCCGACCGCTCTGACCGCTAGGCAACGGAGAAGGGGGTGACGCTCGCCGGCCGGTCCAAAACGATGTCGGCGATACGCCGGCTCGCCATCCCGTCGCCGAAGGGGTTGCCTCCGGCCGACATGCGGCGGTACTCTGCCGGGTCGTCGATGAGCCGGCAGGCTTCGCGGAATATGACTTCGGGGTCCGTGCCCACCAGCCTGGCGGTGCCGGCCTTTACCGCCTCCGGCCTTTCGGTTACGTCTCGCAGGACGAGGACCGGTACGCCGAAGGTGGGTGCTTCCTCCTGGATCCCGCCGGAGTCGGTCAGCACCAGGAACGATCCCTTCAACAGATGGGCGAAGGTGCGGTAGTCGAGCGGGGGGAGCAAGCTCACGTTGGGCAAGCCGTCCAACTCCTTGGCGACTGCCTCACCGACGCGAGGATTGGGGTGCACCGGAAAAACGACCCGGACCTCGGGGTAGGTTGAGGCCAGGCGGGCAACCGCCCGGCAGATTCCGCTCATCGGTGCGCCGAAGCTCTCGCGGCGGTGCGCGGTTACCGAGATCACCTTTCCCGGACCTCCGTTAAGCAGCGGGTCGGCCCCGGGAGCCGGGGGCTGGGCACTCACGCTGAGGAGCGCGTCGACGACTGTGTTTCCGGTCAGGGTCACCGTCTGGGACGGTATGCCCTCCCGAAGCAGATTCTCGACGGCTCCGGCGGTGGGCGCGAAATGGTGGTCGGCGACCACTGAGACCAGCCTCCGGTTCAGCTCCTCCGGGAACGGGTGCGTCTTGTCCCAGGTCCGCAGCCCAGCTTCGACGTGACCCAGCCGGACGTGTTCGTGGAACGCCGCCATCGATGCCGCCAGCGTGCTTGTGGTGTCCCCCTGGACCAGCATCCAGTCCGGCCGGTCGGCCCGGACCACCTCGGTCAACCCGGTCAGCAGTCTGGCGAGCACCTGCTGGGGCCGCTGGCCGGCCTTCATCACGTTCAGGTCCCACCTCGGCTTGATGTCGAAGGTTGCCAGCACGTCGTCGAGCATTTCCCGGTGCTGCGCGGTCACACAAACCTGGCAAACGCATCCCGGGCGGCTCTGCAGCTCCGCTACGACCGGCGCCATCTTTATGGCCTCCGGCCGTGTGCCGAAGACACAAAGGACCCTGGTCACCGGCCAATGCCCAACCATCGAAGGATCAGCATTCGCAGAACCGTCCGGCTGTAGGGCTTTACCAGCCGCAGGTAGCTCATCTTGGACTCGCCGGCCTGCCGGGTCTTAAGAATCAAGGGCACCTCGGCAATCTCCCGTCCGTCGGCTATCAGTCGAATCGATATCTCGAGCTGGGCGTCGAACCTTTTTGCTTCAATCCGATCCAGTGCGACCATGTCGGTTCGATAGGCGCGAAACCCGGTGGTCAGGTCGCGAACACGGGTTCCGAAAAGGACTCTCATCAGGCCGTTTGCCACCTGGGAGATCACCACCCGGAACCTCGGCACCCCCTCCATGCCTCCTCCGGCAACGTAACGGCTGGCGAAGACGGCATCGGAGCGGGAGCAGCCTTCCACCAGGTCCCCGATCAGGCCGAAGGGGTGACTGAGGTCGGCATCCATGGTCACGACGATCCCTTTCGGCGCAGCCCGAAACCCGGTGGCCAGTGCGGCTCCCAGACCCTGATTTCCGTCGTGGCTGACCACCTGCAGCCGGGGTTCGCTGTTTTCCAGCTCCCGCAGGATCTGGGCGGTGCGGTCCTGGGAACCGTCGTCGACCACCATCAGGCGCCACTCCGGCTGCAGGATCGCCGTCGCCTGCTTGACGAAGTCCTCGATCACCGCTTCCTCGTTGTAGGCGCGTGCCAGCAGGGTCACCGGCCTCGGTTGTACCCGACCCGAGGCAGCATCCGGGCTTGCTTACCCGCCGATCCCCTCCCCGTGCCGGGCAATCGGGGTGGGGGGCGGGTCGAACCGGCCCCGTGCGGTTCTGACGAGGATGGCCAGGATGGACAGGTTGCCCTTGACCCCGCTTATCTTGGTGGGCGTCTCCCCGGCAGGATAGCGGCGGGTGGTCGGCAGCTCCACGCACCGGTAGCCGATCCTCGGCGCCCGGTACGACATATACGCGAGCAGCTCGTAGGTGGCGAAGACGTCCCGGAACGGCTGGACCCTGGGGTCGAGCAGGAGCCGGCGGCTGTAGGCGCGAAACCCCTGGGTGGTGTCGGTCCAGGGGAACCCCGACGCCAGCCGAAGCAGCGGGGCGTGGATCCACCGGATGGCGATGTCCCGGGACCGCGGGGTCCCCTCGGCCACTCCTCCTTCGATGAACCTCGAGGCCTGGACGAAGTCGACTCCCTCCTCGAGCGCAGCGACGAACCGGGGGATCGCCTCCGGGTCGTCCTTGTCGTTGCCGTCGATGGTGACGATGCCCTCGTACCCCTGGTCGAGCGCAAACGCGTAGGCGCAGCGCAGTTGGGCGCTCAGCCTGCCGGGACCGGTTTTGACCAGCAGCCCCCTGACCCCCCGCTGGGTGAGCTTCTCGGTTTCGAGCGATCCGTCGGTGCTGCCGCCGTCGACTATAACGATGTCGGCAACGGCGGGGATGGCCAGGTCCGCCATCCGATCCAGCAGGCGGCCGATGCGGGCACCTTCGTTTATCACCGGGACAACTACGCACCAGCGGCGTTCTCGTCCGAGCCATACGACGGTGTCGAAGTCGGGGACCTGCCGGGCGCCCCGATGGTCGGGAGCGGTCTCCGAGCTAATGGCTGCCGTCCTTGGTCTGCGCCGGGCGGTAGTAGCGGATCGCCGCCCGCAGGGCGCGCTCCATCGAAGTCAGGTGGGGCTCATCAGCGGTTGCCACCATTTCGATCGAGACCACGTGATCCGGCAGGGTGTCCATCAGGGCCCCGGCCACCGCCCGGTGGTCGGTGCTGCCGTCGCCCAGGGGCACGAGGTCGGGCTCGCTGGCATGGACGTGGCCCACCAGTTCGGCGCTGGTCCGCAGCACCGCGGCCGGATCCTCGCCGTTGATCTGCATCGCCCCGGTGTCGAGCTGCATGCGGATGGCCGGGTGGTCCACCGCCCGAACCACTGAGGCGGTCTCGGCGGCGTCGGTCATGAAGTTCGCCCCGTAGCGGGGCGGGTTGGGCTCCAGGCAGACCGTGACCCCGTGCGACCCGGCTATCGCGCCCAGCCGGCGGAAGAACGAGACCGCGGTTTCCAAAACCCGGTCGTCGGGCACGCCGGCCCGGTCGCGGTTTTTGGGGGACCCGAAGACCAACCGGGTTGCCCCCAGGCCGGCGGCCACCCGGCAGATCGCATCGAGGTGCCCGAGCATCGCATCCTGCGAGTCCACCGGGCCGAACAGGTTCAGCCCGGCGGCGCCGAAGAGCAAAGACTGCATGCCGGTGACCTGGATCCCTCGCTGTTCCCACCAGCGGCGAACCCCAGAGATTTCGCCCGCCGCGGTGGTGTGCGGGTTGGTGAAGTACTTGCTGGGAGCCACGTCGATCGCGTCGACCTCGAAGCGGCCGAGCATGTCGGCCACTTCGGCGTCCTCGGCCGGGTCCCAGGCAATGTTCGAAAAAGCCAGCCTCATGCCCGGCTCCGGGGAGCGGCCGTCCTGGTAACCGGCTCGGACTGGACGTAGGCCCGGACCGCCTGGATGGTCTCCCGCTTGTCGTACTGATAGTCCCCCCGGCCGCCGAAGACCGCAGCATGTCTGGTCCGCATGTCGTAGGAGGCCGGCGGCTTGTCGAGATGCTGCTCGAAGGGCCGGCCGAAACCCTCGGCCGAGATATCGACGACGCTCACCGGCTCTGCCGTCAAATGAACCAGCTTCAGCCCGGCCCCCAGGGCGATACGGAGGTCGAACCACAGGTTCACCATCGGGTAGAACTGAAACACCCCCCGGCTGTCGATCGCGTTCAGGTTGTTGTCGTTCAAAAAGTCGAAGATGACGTTCTTTCTAAGTCCCGGGCCCACCAGTCCGGCCAGCCGGGCGACGAGGTGATCCGGGAAGTTGTCCTGCACGAAACGCTCGAGCAGCCGCCGGTG
>DATLGP010000425.1:0-8400 GCA_035540395.1 Actinomycetota bacterium | reverse complement strand
GCCCGCCTCCATCGAAGAGGAGCAGCGCCCGCAGAGGGGAGGGAAGGGGAATCGTCAAGGCTCATGGGGGACTCAGTATAAAAGGCTCGGATATTTAGAATAAGTGATCCTTTTAACAAGTTCCTTACTGCCGCCGCCTTGGGTTTCAGGTAACCGACTTCCTGTGCTGACGGCCCACCGCATGGGCCCGAGGCCCAGGCCAAAGCGTTAGGCGAAAACGTCGAAAATCCATGGAAAAAAGGGAAAAAAGGTTTCTCGTTAACCGCCTCTGGCTATACGCTAGATCACTGCAGTTAAGGATCCGAGCAAGATCCAGGTTAAGGAGACTGAAAATGAAGCACGGCCTATCGAAAATTCTCAGGGTACTGACGATGCTGGCGCTTGCGTCGGCGCTGTTGGTCCCCACCGCCTCGGCGGTCAACCTCTGCCCAGTCGTAGTCGTCCCCATCGCGGACGTCGACGGACCGGGTAACGATGGTGCTGCCGCCGGCGGCAGCGCAGGTGCAGCTTGTGAGCAGGAATTCGACCTGACCTCCGGCGACAACGAGCAGGTCGCAGTTACCGGTGACGGTGGCGACGGCGGCGAGAGCGGTGCCGGCGGCGACGGCGGCCGAGGTGGCGACAGCGGCGCAGCCGTAGGCGGCAGCGGTGATGGCGGCCGAGGCGGCGACGGACGCGGCGGTGCCGGTGGCCACGGCGGAGGCGTCGGAGGCGACGGCGGTGGCGGCGGTGCGGCCGGCGGCAGCGGCAAGTACGCCGGCGCAACCATCGGTGGCGGCAACGGCGGCGGCGGCAACGGCGGCCACGGCGGCCACGGTGTCTGCAACGCCCGCGGCGGTACCGGCGGTGGCGACGGCCGTGGCTGCAGCGGCGGCAACGGTGGTGCCGGCGTAGGTGGAGCCGGTGGCGACGGTGAAGGCGGCGACGCCGAAAGCGGCGACGGCGGTTCCGGCGGCGACGGCGGCGAGAGCGGCGACGGCGGTGCCGGCGGTGCAAGCGGTGGTGCCGGTGCAGCCGGTGCCAGCGGAGGCGTCGGAGCCGACAGCGGTGCTGCGGTTCCTGTTGCCTAACTAACTAAGTAGGCAGCTTCGCAGGAACGCATCTCGCCACACCAGAACAGACACAAAGAACGACCCCCCGAATCGGGGGGTCGTTCTTTGTGGAGGCCAACCCAATCAATCAGCCAAACCGTCGGCGAAATCGCCGGCCTCTCTCTGTGCCTTTACTCAGTGAATGCTTGGCTTGTGATCAGTCGCCCTTTTTCGGAGGCCAGGGGCTGTACTCCTGCGGCGGCGGCGGCTTCGGCGCAGCCATGGGAGTGAAGTAGTTCTGGAGCTCGGTGAAAAAACCGTCGAGAACCACCCAGCCGACGGCGGCCAGAATGGCAACGAAGGGAAGCATTCCGAGCAGCAGCCGGAACTCGCCCACCATGAACTGCAGCATCACCCCGTACAACATCGGAGTTCCCGCCAGGGCTGCCACGTAGAGACTGGCGGTACGGCTGGCGCTCTTCAGGGTCACGGTCTTGTCCGACCGGCGGGCCTTCTCCCTCATCGTTGCAATCATGTTTCCCACCGCCGACGGCCGGAACGTGATGACCATCGGCGCTATGGTCGCCAGTGAAATCAGCACGGCACCGATGACCAGCGGCATGGCCGGCATCGGGGAGACGGTAACCTCCCTCAGGGGCGCATCCGCTATGTATCCGTAAAGCACTGCTGCGGCCACGAACACCAGCAGGAAGAGATAAGCCTTGGATCTTTCGCGTGATGCCTCTTGCAACCGGACTCCCCTCATCGGATGTCTGTGACTATTGTCATTCCCCGACCGGCCGAACGCCAAAATTCACGCTCTCGAGCGGTCACCGTGCTACTCTCGTAGCAGGGAAGAATTCGTTTCCCACCCGAGGTACTGTCGCTTGTCTCCCTGTTTGTGCGGGAAGTTTCGAGCGATCGAAGCTTTTGGTCGGCAATTCGGCCGGCGTTCCCGAACAAAACAAGGAGTTCAATAGTTGACAACCACATTTGCTGATCTCGGCGTATCCACTGCCGTCACGGCCGCTCTGGCCAGCCGCAACATCGATGCCCCGTTTCACATCCAGTCCCTGGTAATGAAGGATGCCCTGGCCGGCACCGACATTCTCGCCAGCAGCCGAACCGGCTCCGGCAAGACCCTAGCCTTCGCCATCCCGATCGTCGAGCGGATCAAGGCAAAGACCGGCATCGCCGCTCTGATCCTGGTCCCCACCCGTGAGCTGGCCGCCCAGGTGGCGGTTGAGTTCGAGATCATCGGCAGGGCGAAGAACCTGCGAGTGGCCGCGGTCTACGGCGGCGTCAGTCTGCCGGCCCAGGCCAAGCGAGCCGCTCGTGCCCACATCATCGTGGCCACCCCCGGACGCCTGGAGGACCTGGCCCAGCAAAGGCTCATCAGCCTCAGTGGGGTCGAGGTGCTGGTCCTGGACGAAGCCGACCGGATGCTCGACATGGGATTTCAGCCTCAGATTGCAGCGATCGTCCGCCGCCTTCCCAAGGATCGCCAGACGATGTTCTTCTCGGCCACACTTGATGGCGATGTCGGCCGCCTGGCCGCCAGCTACACCAGAGACGCCAAGCGCCACAACGTCGAATCGGCGGCGCCCACCGTCGACGAGGCGGAGCACCGCTTCGTCAACGTCGCCACCGCCGACAAGACCCAGGCCCTGCTCAAGCTGCTGGAGGAGGAGAATCAGCGCCGGCTCGTCTTTGTGAAGACCAAAAGAGGCGCCGACCGGCTGGCCGCAAAGCTCAACGCCAAAGGCATCAAGGCAACTGCGATGCACGGCGACATGACGCAGTCGGCCCGCGAGCGTGCTCTTGCCGGCTTCACCAAAGGCCGCTACGACACTCTGGTAGCCACCGACGTGGCGGCACGCGGCATCGACCTGGACGACATCACCCAGGTGATCAACTACGACCCGCCGGAGGACCACAAGGCCTACATCCACCGGGTCGGCCGCACCGCCCGAGCCGGGCGCACCGGAATTGGGATCACCTTCGTCACCTCCGAGCAGCAGGGCGACGTGAGCCGCATCGCATCGATCCTCAAGTTGAGAGAGCAATACGAGCTGGCCGGCCTCAAGGTCCACGCTCCGCGGCTCGCCTACACCTCGGGCAAGGGACGCAAGAACATGATGCGCCGGCGACCCAGCCGCACCTTCTAACCAACTGCTTCCAAAACACCCGCCCCCACGGGGGGCGGGTGTTTTTATGCCGGGACCTGGTTACGGGTCCGACCAGGCTCGGCGCTTGCCTCCTGCGGCCCGCGCAGGTCCTACGCCAACGACCAGGGCGCGGAACACTCCGCCTCCGCCGCCGCTCATCGAGCCGGCCGGTAACTTCCCGCGGTGGGCGCCGGCCGCCGCCGGCTGTAGCCGGGCACGGCCGCCCACATCCGGACGGCTACCGGGGCCAAAGCGATCACACCGGCAACGGCTCCCGCGTACAGTGCCCGGCCCTGGGGAACAAACCGGCTGATCGCCACCACGGCCAGCGCCCCGGCAATAATCCGTGCCTGCTGGCGCTCGAACACCCCGCTGGCCACAATCCCTGCCGCGAGAAGAATGACTCCGGTGCCGAAGACCAGAGCCCCCGCCACCATCATCGGGACGAACCACGGGCTCAGGTTCGTCTGCAGGGCAACTGCATCTACCCCGGCCTGGAAGGCTGGGATCATGCCCGTCTCCATGGCCGGCAGGAACGTCGCGAATATCGTTCCCATCACCAGGAAGGGGACCGCCGGCGCGCTCCAGCGCTGTTCACCGGCCTCCCGCAGGAGACTTCTCACCGCGAGCAACGCCAGCAGCAGCAAACCGAACCCCACGCCGACCGCGACATGGGCCAGGCCCCACCGGGTGACGCCGACGGACATCGCGCCTGCCACCTCGGCTTTGTCGGTCAGGTCACGGATGTAGGGATGGTAAGCGAGTGCGGCTAAGAGAAACAGTGGGGCGAATGCCACCGTTGCGGCCTGCAATCGATTCCTGATCCCGTCGGACATGGGTGCACCTCCTATTGCTCGAACGAACCCTTGTCCGCGAATCTACGCCCGGATACCGGGCTCGGCATCGGACGAATTACCCAAATCGTGCGCTGAAAGGTGTGGGTACTACGACCCGATCAGGTGGTTCTGGAAGGCAAAGGCAGTGGCGGCGGAGCGTGATGAGACGTCGAGCTTCGCAAAGATATTGCTGATGTGCCGGGCCACCGTCTTCTCTGCCAGGAACAGCTCGGCGGCGATTGCCCGGTTCGTCTTGCCCTCCGCCACCAGGGTTAGCACCTCCACCTCACGCCCGGTCAATCCCCCCGGAACCCCGGCTTCCCGCCTGGCGAGGAGCCGGTCCACCCGGGCCTGGTCGACGGCCGCCCGCAGCTGCCGGAAGACCCAAGCGGCGGCATCCAGCTCCATCTCAGCGGTGTCCTCGTCCCCTAGCCGGCGGCAGGCCAGCCCGATTAGAACCCGTGTTCGGGCGCTCTCGTAAGGGGTGTCGAGATCCCGGAATATGCGCCAGGCTCTCCTAAGATTCCCCAGCGCAGCTTTCGCGTCGCCGGTTTCAAGCTGTACCGAACCGCCGGCATAAGCGGCCATGGCCACGAGCAAAGGGGCATCGAACCTCTCTGCGAGCTGAGCCATCTCCTCGGCGGCCGATCCCGCCTCGTCCGGCCTGCCGGCGGCCAGCAGGATTTCAGCAAGGGGCGCCAGCAGCTTCGCCCTGTCCGTCACAATCCCGGCCTGCTCGACGGCCAGGCGGATTGAGGACTCGGCCGCGTCAAGCCTGCCTTGAGCAAGCCGCAGCTGGGCAAGACCGGGCTGCGGTGAACCGCCGAGTCGTGCGACCAGGCGGTAGCTCTCCTCAGCCTGCCGGAATTCTCCCCGGAGCCGGAACAGCTCGGCCTGCTGGTAATGGGCCAAAGCAGCGGCCGACTGGTTTTCCAGCAGGTCGCTTGCCTGCCGGGCCTCCACCTCGGCGTCGTCCCATGCGCCGTGCAGCCGCATGATCTCCACCCGGTAGACCAGGCACTGACCCCGGTAGGGAACCAATCCGGGCTGGGTGGAGCACCAATGGGTCAGGGCGGTGGTCCACTCCTGCGCCCTCCGCAAATCGAAGATTTCCCGGCACATCTCGATCACTGCACAGTAGACGATGCCTGAAATAACCGGCGAGACCTCTCCGGCGGTGACCGCCACCATCGCCTGGTCCAACATGTCCGAACCCTCGGCGACTTCTCCCAGATTGATCAGGGCCCGGCCCCGGCCCATCCGGCTCAAGGTTGCGAGGTCGGCATCCCCGAAGCTACCGGCAATCTTGCCTGCCTGGCTGAAGGTTTCGAATGCCCCGGTCGCGTCTCCCGCTTCCAGGCTCTGGATCCCGGTGGGCAACAGCAGGTACCCCTGCTCCACGCAGTCCCGACCGAAGGTATCCAGCAACTCTCGAGCCCGGCCAAGCCAACCGCCGGCCTGCGAGAACTCCCGCTGTTCTGCCAGGCCCAGGACGAGGTGGAAAGCGCACATCACGGCCCGGGGAATTTCACCGGCCTCAACGAACAGCTTGTATGCGCGGGCCGCCAGCTCGTTTCCCTCTTTTTGACGACCGGTGAGGTCGGCGGCTATCTGCAGGAGCCGGACATCCTCCGCCCCCAGGGTGGACGCCGCGTCGGCTGCCGCCAGCTCTCGGTAGGCTTCGCCCCACGCCCGCCGTCCGTACGCCTCCCGGCCGGCCTGAAGCGGGTCGCTTGCCATTCCGTCAGCCCTCGGGCTCCGATTCATTGGTCAGCCTGGCGCCGGTCAGGGCACTGCCGCACTCGCATCCGCGTTCCGTAGGTATTTGCGACACCAGGGTCACCAAAAGCTGTCTCAGCTTGTCGTTGCTGTCCCCGAAAACCCGGATCACCTCGGCAGCGGAGACCGGTGCCGCCTCCTCGATTCCCGAATCGTAGTCGGTGATCAGCGCAATACCCGCGAAGCACATCTGCAGCTCCCGCGCCAGAACCACCTCAGGGTACTGGGTCATGCTCACCGAGGTCCAGCCCTGGGAGGAGTGGAACGCGCTCTCGGCACGGGTTGAGAATCGAGGACCCTCGATTACCACCATCGTGCCGGCCGGATGCATGGTCAGGCCCGCAGCCGCTCCGGTCTTGACCGCCAGCGTCCGAAGCTCCGGACAATACGGGTCGGCGGTACTGACGTGAACCACATCGGGACCGTCGAAGAAGGTGTCCTTGCGGCCCCGGGTGCGGTCGATGAACTGGTCACAGACCACGAAGTGACCGGGCTGGATATAGGGCTTGAGGGACCCGGCGGCGCACGGGGCGATCACTCGGGTGACCCCCACCGAGTGCAGCGCCCACAGGTTGGCCCGATAGTTGATGCGGTGGGGAGGGATGGTGTGGCGGCTGTGGTGCCTGGCCATGAAGGCCACCCCCCGGCCGTCGATCTCCCCGATGGCCAGCGCATCCGAGGGAGGACCGTACGGGGTGTCTATCTCAACCTGCTCGAACCCCGGAATCAAAGAGTAGAATCCGGAGCCGCCGAAGATGCCGATCTCCGCGTAGGGCATGCATAGATGCTACCCCGCGGGAATCCTGGTGCGAGCGGCCTCAGCGCCGCCCGCTCTAGGCGGCCAGGTCGTAGGGCGGGCGGACCGGCCGCTCCTTTGCCGCGTCACCGACGGGTCCGGCATGAGGAATCACCGGAAGGGCGAAAAAGGCAACCAGGCCGACGACAAGGGTCATAAGGATTGCGAAAACCGGCACCGTACCGGAAGAAGCCCAAAGGCCGTAGAGCACCGCCCCCCCTGCCACGATGAGACTCACCGCCGAGTCCTTCCAACTACGCTGCATCGTTTCCCCCCTTTGACCGTCCTGCCGTCGGCGCGACCGCAGTTTCTGGTCTTAGAGTGAACTGTTGGAAGGTAATTTCGTAGTGCCGCCTGGCCCTGTTCGGTAGGGCCGTTCGGCCCGGTTTCCCCGAATTCTTGGATATTCCCCCTGGGGCAGCCTAAGGTGCCCGGGACCCGCAGGTAGATCCTCCGGCGCCCTGGACAGGAATACGATGTACGGATGGCGGAACTCGACCGGTCCGGACGCGACACCGTCGCCTTCGTCCTCGGCGGAGGAGGCCACCTGGGGGCTAACGAAGTCGGGATGCTCCACGCCCTCCTGGAGCGGGGCATCGCTCCGGATCTGATCGTCGGGACATCCGTCGGAGCACTGAACGGTGTTGCGGTGGCGGCCGAGCCCACCCTCGGCACGGTCGCCAGGTTGAGGGAGGCCTGGCTCGCCCTGGGCAAGGACCGGGTCTTCGCCTCCCCGTTCGGAGGCGCCGGGAACCTGGTCCGCAAGGGAACCCACCTCCACAGCAACCAAAGGCTCAAGCAGCTGATCGAAAAGCTGCTGGTGGTGGACAGGTTCGAGGAGCTTGCCGTCCCGTTTCAATGCGTCGCCGCAAGCATCGAGAGAGCCGCCGAGCACTGGTTCACCGAAGGACCCATCGCTCCTGCGATCCTGGCCTCCGCCGCCGTTCCCGGACTTCTCCCGCCGGTGGAGATCGGCGGCGAGCATTACTTTGACGGCGGGCTGGTCAACAGCATCCCGATCGAACGGGCGGTACAGCTCGGCGCCACCGAGCTGTACATTTTGCAGGTCGGACGGATCGAACAGCCGCTCACCCCGCCCCGCAACCTGATTCAGGTGGCCACCGTCGCCTTTGAGATCGGCCGGCGTCATCGCTTCGCCCGGGACATGGCATCGCTGCCGGCTGGAGTCGTCGGCCACGTACTACCCACCGGCGAGGAGAACACCCCCGGCGGCCTCGGCCTGCTGAAGTACCGGGACTTCACCCACGTCGCCGAGAGGATCGACTCCGCCCGTCTGGCCAGCGGGCAGTTCCTGGACGAGCTCACCTCCTCCTCCGAACCCATATGAACAACGGCCGGAGGCCGATCGCATGAGCCGGCTGCTCCTTCGAATCTTGCGGCGGCTGGTGCTCGTCCCGGTGGTGCTGACCGTGTGCCTGGCCTGGCTGATCGCGCTGCCGGCCCTGATGCTACCGGCCGCGCTCTACAGCCTGCTGTTCGAACGCAGGGCACGCATCCTCAGGGTCTTCTCGTTTATGACGGTGTACTTTCTGCTGGAGATCGTGAGCCTCGTCGTCCTGCTGGGGCTGTGGCTGGCCTCGGGCATGGGACTACGCGTACAGTCGGCGCGGTCGCAGGCCGCCCACTTCGCCTATATGAGGTGGTGGCTGTGCCAGGTGGAAACGGCGGCGGCTCGCCTGTTTCGCCTGCGCATCGAGATCGAGGACCCCCCGGCCCCCAGGTCGGGTCCGGTCCTGGTGTTCAGCCGCCACGCCGGCCCGGGCAACTCC
>DATLGP010000424.1:0-2054 GCA_035540395.1 Actinomycetota bacterium | reverse complement strand
GGCTTGTTGGATTTCGTAGGGTGTCACGAATGAATTACATCTGTGTTATTTGGGTTTCGCGGTGAATGCGCCCCCGCAGCCAAGGTTCGGCGAACGGGAAACCAAGGTTCTCGAATTCGAGCGCAACTGGTGGAAGTACTCCGGTGCCAAAGAGCGGGCGATCAGGGAGCTGTTCGGATTCTCGGCTACCCGTTACTACACCCTGCTCAACGAGATCATCGACATGCCCGAGGCCCTGGCTCATGACCCCATTCTCGTCAAGCGCCTCCAAAGGTTGAGGGCGTTCCGTCAGCGCCAGCGCATGGCCCGTCGCCTGGGTATCCACCTCTCCGGAACGGATAACAGATAATCTGACCCGAACCCATGGGAAAACACTCTGCACCGGAAAGCCCGGGCTTCTGGCGAGCGGTATTCATTGCGGGGTTGCGCTACGCCGTGATCGTCGGGCTTCTTGCCGCGGTGGGCTTTGGGATCTACAAGCTGGCATTCGACAATAACGATGCCCAGCCCGCGGCCGAGGAGGACCTGTCCCCCCTGCCCGTGGACCCGTTCATAGAAGAAACCCCCACCGAAGCGTCACCCAGCCCCACTGCATCGCCGGCGCCCGCTACCGGAAGAACCCAGGTTTTGGACGCCAGCAACTCGCAGGCCCGCCTCGATGCCGCTGAGCGCAAACTGGAGGAGGCCGGGTACAGCGTGGTGGCCAAGGGCAACGCAGCAACGCCGAGGGAAACCACCACCGTGTTCTACCAGCCGGGGAATCAGCAGTTGGCCGAGGCGGTCGCCAGCCTTCTGGGAGCATCGATGGTGTCGCCGGTGGGGGACCTCAACCTGGACCCGTCCATCCCGGTAACCGTGATCATCGGACCGGACTACGCCGGCTGATTTCCGGCTTAGCCGGGTTTGGCTCCAGCTGCAGCCTGCTATTGAGGACTACCCGCATGTTGCCGATAAGCTTGCCGCTCTCCTGGGATGCGATGTCGAAGTCCGATGAGAAGCGCGCGGTGGAGGCGTAGAGGACCCCGTTGACGACATCCAAGCGGGAGGTGGCGTCGCTGGTGGAAACCCCCCGCAGTCTCACAGGTACGCCGCCCTGCTGCTGGTGGGTGACGATGTTCCCGGTGCGGGTTGTTTCAATGCGGGCCAGCTTGCGCTTGCCCTTCAGCTCAAACCCGAGCAGCGTTCCCTTCCCCTGCATGTCGATGTTGCCCAGGTCCCCGTCCAGGACCAGCGGGGTTTCCCACTCGTCTCCGATTCCGACCGGCGTGTCCGGCAGGTCTATCCGGCTCCGGACCAAAGTAGAAGCCAGCTCCACCGCAGAAGCGGCCGTCGGTTCCAGTCCCTCGGTAACCGGTTTTAGAATCTCGCCCTTTGGTCCCAACTCGTACCTGACGGTTGTCGGCGGCGGAGTTCTCATCGTCTGACCGCCCCGGCTCAGGCTCCTCGGGGTGAGCTCGATCGTCAGAATCGAGGTCTTACCCTCAGCGCCGGAGACCTTCTCGTGGACGTCGACCACCATGTTGACGGTGGTCACGCTCTGCTCGCTGGTGGAGTTGACCGCGGTCTCCGAGTCGATGGTCCACCGGTAGGTCGTCCCCTCGCCGCGGTCGAACCGGTACTCCAGCGGAATCTTTCCGTTCGAGCAGGCCCCCAGGCTGAGCGCGCTGATCAACACGATTATTCGGGCGACGAAGGAATTCATTCGGGGCAGTCTACCGATTGGGTCGGTCTCCGTGCTCGGAGCCATCGGCACAGGCTAGGGTGGTGGAATGACCCTGCAGCACCAAATCGACCAATTGCGGCGGGAACGCAACAGCACCGGGATATTTCTCGACTTCGACGGGACGCTGGCGCCGATCGTCGAGGACCGGGAGGCGGCGGCCATCGTCCCGGGGGCGCCGGAGGTTTTGTCGGCGTTGGCCCGACTTTATCCGGTGGTGGCGTTCATCTCCGGCCGGGGGGCCGCCGACCTGTATCCGCGGGTGGGGGCCGACGGTCCCCGTTACTTCGGCCTGTACGGCGCCGAGGAGATGACCGGCAACGGCCTGGTGCAG
>DATLGP010000423.1:0-2627 GCA_035540395.1 Actinomycetota bacterium | reverse complement strand
CTGTTCCGGCGCGAGTCGGGACGGGTCCTGGAGAGCCTCCTCGGCCGGCTGGGAGACTTCGACCTGGCCGAGGAGGCCCTCCAGGATGCGTTCACCGTGGCGCTGGAAAAGTGGCCGGGGGATGGCGTGCCGGATCAGCCGGCGGCCTGGATTACCACCACGGCTAGAAACAAGGCAATCGACCGGCTGCGGCACGGCAGGATGCAGGGCCGAAGGCGCCTTGAGCTGGAGGCCCTGGCGCGCTCGGTGAGTTCGGCCGGGGCGGATTCACAGGAGGAGAACGCCTTGAGCCCGATAGTCGACGACCGGCTGCGTCTGATCTTCACCTGCTGCCACCCGGCGCTGGCCGCAGAGGCCCGGGTGGCACTAACCCTGCGGACACTGGGCGGACTGAAGACGCCGGAGATCGCCGCCGCGTTTCTGGTGTCGCCGGCAGCCATGGGGCAACGAATATCCCGAGCAAAAGCGAAGATCCGGGACGCTCGCATTCCCTACCGGGTCCCCGGTGACGCCGACCTGACCGACAGACTGGCCGGCGTTCTCAGCACCATCTACCTCATCTTCAACGAGGGGTACTCCGCATCGTCGGGAGACCGGCTGACGCGCAGCGATCTTTGCGCCGAGGCGATTCGTCTGGGGCGCCTCCTGGCGGAGCTGATGCCGGACGAATCGGAGGTCCTCTCTGCGGTGGCCCTGATGCTGCTTCACGATTCCCGCCGCGAAGCACGGGTCGATGAAGGCGGGAGTCTGGTACTGCTGCCCGATCAGGATCGGTCCCGCTGGGACCGGGCGCAGATTGAGGAGGGAATGGGGCTGGTTGCGAAGGCGTGGCGGATGGGCGCTCCCGGCCTATACGGGCTCCAGGCGGCGATCGCTGCCGAACACGCCAGGTCGGTAGACGGCTCAGCTCCGGACTGGGAGCGCATCGCGAACCTCTACGGGCTGCTGGAGACGGTGAACCCCAGCCCGGTGGTTCGGCTCAACCGGTCGGTGGCGGTATCGATGACCGGCAGAAATGAGGAAGCGCTGGCGATCGTCGACGAGCTGCTGGCCGACGGGGGCCTGGCGGGATACCGGTACCTGCATCTGTCCCGGGGCGAGTTTCTGGCCCGGCTCGACCGGTACGAGGAGGCGTTGGCGGCGTACGGGAACGCAGTGCGTCTGTCCGAGAACCAGGTGGACCGCAGCTTTGCCGGCAAGAAGCTGGCGGAGCTTCAGCAGCGGTTGGCAGACGGGCCGGGTCCTAGCCCTTGACCGAGCCGGGAATGGAATCGAGCAAGCTCAGGAGGCTGAGCGAATCTGGGACGCCGACCGGCACGAGCTCGCTATACGGGTCAACAACCCGAACTCGACCAACTCGCTGTTTCGGTACTGCGGCCCGTTCCGGCGCCCGATAAGCGCAGCAGTACAAGCATCGAACACCGGCGCTGCCGCCAGCTCGAACTTGCCCTGTCCGTCCCGGGCGGCCGGGCCCTTGGTCCACGAGGACGGCATCCAGCCGGCAGGCGGCAGTCTCGTAGAGCCCTCTATCGGAAGCCACGAAGACCGGGCCTCCGCCATCGAAGGCGCGCCGATGCTGGATGCCAGGACCTTGACCCGGTCCTCCCGGGCGGACACCACCACGCACCAGTCGGACCGCATTGCTTCCGGAAGCCGCTCAACCAGGATTCCCAGCACCGGCTCTTCGTCCCCGATCTCGGACAGTGCGGTGGCTAACTCGAGCGGCGACAGGTGGTCCTGGAACGCCTCCAGCGGCCGGAGGTCCTCCACCACCAGTCCCGGAACCATCTCGCCGGCAAGCCGCAACGCCTCTTGCATCCCTTCGGGGGCCTCGACCAACAGGTCGTCGACCGCAGTGCCGGCTTCGTTGTCGACGACATCGAGGGTGAGTATGTTGGCGCCACCCCGGCCGAAGGCGGTCGCGATGGAGCCCAGGGTACCCGGGCGGTCGGGAAGGGAAATCCGCAATGTGAAGAGCATCCGGGCCAATTCTTACCGGAGTTTGTTAAAAGAAGTGCAACGATCTCACGAATCTTCTAATTTTTCGCCAGGTCTCTGAGCGCTGACAGGATGCGGCTCAACCCGGCCGGTAGGTAGCCCAGACGTTGTCCCTGAACACCAGCCAGGCGCACCACACTAGCCAGCCGATAACCGTCCACTTGATGAGCTTGACCAAGATCCCCTCCTAGAAGTCCTTCGACTTGCGCTTTTCCTGACCTTCGTAGTCCTTGGACTTGTACTCCTCGGGCACTCGACGGGTGTTGATGAGCGTATCCAGCAACTCGAACTGCTTTTTCTCCAGGTCGCCGGCAACCGGCGCCAGGGCTTCGGTGGCCTTCGCACTCGCCTCTCCGGAGTTGAACCCACCTACCGGCAACGCAGCCTTCCAGGCAAGAATGTAGGCGGCGTCCCAGGCGGCGTCGCACGAGACCTCCACCGCAGCATCCCGGGCTGCATACCTGAGGCCCACGCCCGCGGCGGCCATCGCCGCTTTCTGCCCGATGGTGGTGGCTCGGCGCACCGCCATCTTCACCCCGTTGCCTGCAGACTCCCAAGACTTGGGGCCTACCTTGGCCCACGCCGCCTCGCCGGCCTCGCCCCACTCCTTGGACAGGTCCCTGGCCCCC
>DATLGP010000422.1:0-1836 GCA_035540395.1 Actinomycetota bacterium | reverse complement strand
TCTCGGAGTCGTCGTGTTCAACGCCTTCGCTGTCGAGCGGTGCAACGAACCGGCCGGTGTCACTCACGATGAACTGCAACTTCCCCAACCCCGCAGGTGGTGCAGCAAACGCCCTCGGCCAAACGTTCTTCGGCGGAGGTGGGGAGATCTCCAACACCGTCGCCTTGTCCGCCACCGCCCAATCGAGAAAGGAGTGACGATGCGCACGCTCAGGCAAAGCGAGGAAGGTGCGGCGGCGGTGGAGCTGTACATCGTCCTTTCCATCCTTTTGGTGCTCGGCGCCCTCGTCGCTCCGCTGATCAAATTCGGTTACGAGTACATGGAGGTGCAGCGAGCCGCCTCTCATGGGGTGCGATACGCCACCCGGGCCGACGTCAACGCCCGGCCGGACGGATTGGGACGCAGGCCCCGTGTGGCCGATGTCCGCCAGTTCGTAAGCGACTCGTCCGGGGGCAAGGTCGCCGCTACCGCGGTGAGCGTAGTCCCCGATCCCTCCCGGGCGGTTCCTGGAGAGGTCATCACCGTGTCGATCGACCATCAGCTTTCCTACGGAGCACTTGCAGATATCGCCAATGGAATCAAGTCAGCCTTTTTTGGTGGGGGTGCGTTCCTACCGCCGCAGACGGTCACTGTCTCCGCTCGGGGACGAGAGGAATAGGAGAACAAAGAAATGAACAACAAGAGGTCTAGTGGAGTTGTCGTGGGCGGGATCATCGTTGCCCTGTTGGGCATGGTTCTGGTCTTCACCTACGCAGGACGCGTCCGGGCGGGTGCCGGGGTCACCGGTGGAGCCGCCTCGGCATGGGTTGCAACCAACGACATCCCGGCGGGTACCCGTTGGGAAGACATGGCAGGCGCCCTGAAGCAGAAGGATGTCCCGGCCGATGTTCGTCCGGCCACCGCAGTCGCCACCAACTCGCAGCTCAACGGCAAGAGCACGATTCAAAGCATCGCCAAAGGCACCATTGTCACCACCACGCAGTTCAACACCTCTAGTTCGGGTGGGCTGGACATTCCGGCCGGCCAGAACGCCGTTACGATCAACGTCGGGGTTCCCCAGGCCGTTGCCCGCTACATTCAGGCCGGCTCGGAGACCAACGTCTACGCCAGCTACAAGGATCTGCCGGGTGCACAGCCGGCGGATGCCAACGTCACCAAGCTGCTCCTGAGCAATATCAAGGTCCTGGCCAACCAGCCGATGCGGACCCAGGCTGAGGAGACCGCAGAATCCAGCGCCCCCGCAGCCGAGATCCTGCTTACCCTGGCACTGACGCCGGATCAGGCTGAGCAGCTGATCTTCGCAAAGGAGAACGGCTCAATCTGGTTCGGTCTCGTCCACCCGGGCGACGCTCCGGTCACCTCCGGTGGTCGCACCTACCGAACCGCTCTGGTCTGACATGACGACCCAAGACAAGTACTCGGACCCGACCAGGAGGGCTCATAGCATGGGTGGCTTCAGGCTGGGCAGTTCTCGCAAGGCCCGGGGGCAACAGCCCCCGGCGCCTGCCGAGACTCCGGGCAACGGCGTGCCGGCTGTCGCGGCAGGTGTGGCAACCAGAAGCAGGGTGCCCGCCGCCGACTACGGCAGCATGGCCAACCCGCTTGCCCAGAGCGCCCGCAAGGTAACGAAGAACGATGTCTGGGTGACCGAGAACCCCTCGCGAACCGACGACATCAGCTCAAACGGCAACAACGGCGCCTACTCCCGTCCCGGAAGGGCCGAGAGACCCCGCTGGGCCACTCCCAACCCGGGGGCCGGCTTGACCGCCGAACCGGGTCAGCAGACAACCGCCAGGTGGCAGCCGCCGGCCCCGGCTCCGGCGGCCGCGCCGGTGC
>DATLGP010000421.1:0-2317 GCA_035540395.1 Actinomycetota bacterium | reverse complement strand
CCTCAGGAGTGGGGCGAAGATGCCTGGCACCGGGACCAGCCGGCCGGCGGTGGGCAAACCCTCCGGCCCTCTCCGCAGGACGAGGCGTGGGCCCGCGCCAACCCGCAGGATGCGATCGACGAAGACTGGAAGCCGCTGAGCGTCCACCTCGGCATGGATGAGCATTCCATGCCGGACCCCATCACCGAAGCGGCAGCCCGGCTGAGAGCCGCCAAGGAAGCGATCAAGGTGGAGAACGGGCTCGCCTACGTGCTGGTTGACGACGAAGGCCGGCCAGTCCTCAGATAGTGCCCCAGGATCGGGGGAACATACTCATCGGGACCGCGTCCTGGACGGACAAGACTCTTATCGAGAGCGGCAGGTTCTATCCCAGGGAAGCCAACTCGGCGGAAGCTCGCCTGAGGTACTACGCCCAGATCTTTCCGATAGTCGAGGTGGATTCCACCTACTACTACCCTCCCTCCGACCGGGCGGTCGATGCGTGGGTGAACCGCACACCCGACGAGTTCACATTCCACATCAAGGCCTACTCCCTGCTGACCAAGCATCCAACCCGTCCCAACTCGCTGGCGAAAGACCTGCGGGAAGCAGCCGACCAGAAGCGCAAGGGCAAGTTCCTCTACGCGAGCCACCTGACCGACGAGGAGATGGACGAAGTCTGGCGCCGGTTCGCCGCCTCGCTGATGCCGCTGCACTCCACCGGCAAACTGGGGGTCGTGCACTTTCAGTTTCCCGAATGGTTCCTGCCGGGAACCGAAAGCCGCAACTACATCGTGGAGTGCCAGGAACGCTTGCACAATTACCGGATCGCGGTGGAGTTCCGTAACTCGATGTGGCTCGAAGAGCGCAACCTCGAACGCACGCTGGACTTCCTGGAAAGCCACGACGTTCCCCTGACCAGCGTCGACATGCCGCAGGGCTTCAAATCGAGCATGCCGCCGCTGGCCTTCGCCACCGCCAAGGATCTGGCCTACGTCCGGTTCCACGGTCGCAACACCGAGGAGTGGGACAAGCCGCAGGAGACTGCCACCCCCCGGTTCGCTTACAAGTACACTGCCGGGGAACTGGAGGAGTGGGTGCCCAAACTGAAGGAACTGGCGGGACGGGCGAAACAGGTCCACGTCCTCATGAACAACTGTTTTCAGGACTATGCGGTGCAGAACGCTCGTGACCTGGGCGAGCTGCTCGAGGATTGAGGAGAGCTTGGCAATACGACTCGAAACCCACTGGGATCACGACCCCGTCCGGCGGCTGCTCACTGCGGCGTTCGGCCGCTCGGCAGAGGCACGGCTGGTGGACGAGCTGCGGGAGTCGGACAGCTTCGTCCCCAACCTGTGCCTGGTGGCCGAGCAGAATTCGGTGATTGTGGGACACATCCTTTTTAGCCACGTCACGCTGGAGGCCGACCCTGCGGCCCAGGTACTGGCCCTCGCCCCGGTGGCCGTGTACCCGGCCTTCCAGGGACGGGGCATAGGCAGTGCTTTGATTCGCGAAGGGCTGGCTCGGGCCGAGGCCCGAGGCGAGCCCCTGGTGGTGGTGCTTGGCCACCCGGACTACTACCCGCGTTTTGGGTTCGTGCCGGCAAGCTCCCTGGGGATCGAGTCCCCCTGGCCGGACATTCCCGACGAGGCGTTCATGGCGAAGCCCCTGTCCTCCTACCGGCAGGACATGCGCGGGGTTGTGCGCTACCCCGCCGCGTTCGACGTCGTCTGAGCTACCGCGTTCCGCCGGGCCCGGGACCTCGAGGTCAGAAACGTCAACGCGTGATGGCCTCGATGCGCTCCAGGGCGTGGTCGATGTCGGAGGCGGACACGTCCTTGTGGGTCACCATCCGGACGGTTCCCCTCTGGTAGGCAAGGCACTTCACACCCTCAGCCTCCAGCACCTCGACGAACTCCGAAGGCGCGTATCCCAGGTGCTCGGTCTTCACCAGCACCATGTTCGTTTGGACGTTCTCCGGAACGGTCGCATGCTCGTTGAGCCGCTTGATGCCGTCGGCCAGCCGGCGGGCGTTGGCGTGGTCGTCGGCCAGGCGGTCGATCATGGTGTCCAGGGCCACCAGGCACGCCGCGGTAAGAACCCCGGTCTGGCGCATGCCGCCTCCGTGCATCTTGCGATACCGGTGGGCTTGCTTTATGAGATCGCGCGAGCCGACCACCATTGAGCCGACCGGGCATCCAAGGCCCTTCGAGAAGCAGAAGGTCAGCCCGTCGACCAGAGAGCAGTATTCCGAGACCGGGACGCCGCTGGCCACGGATGCATTGAATATCCGGGCACCGTCCATGTGGATCTTCAGGTCGTTCTCGTCCGCCACCTT
>DATLGP010000420.1:0-1910 GCA_035540395.1 Actinomycetota bacterium | reverse complement strand
GACCCGATGGCGCGGTGATGGAGACCGCCCCCAGCGCCGCTCCCGCCAGCAGCAACGAAATGGACCCGGGGATCCATCCGCATCGAGCGGATCGTCCCCGGGTCCCAGGCTGTCGGATTGAACGTGCCACGGATCGCTCTCGTTAGAGGTTCGCCGCGACCGTTCCTGTCACGGTTGTGGAGTAGCTGCCGGTCGCCAGCGTGCTGTAATCCTCGTCGATGAAGGTGACGGTCAGGTTGAAGGAGGCGTTGCCCGCCGCCGTCGAGGTGGCGGAGACGGAAGCGACCGTGTCGAGCAGCGCGTGGTTCGTCTGATCGTTGGCCGTGGTGACACTCCACCCGGCCGGAGCTTCGGACGTGCCGATCGCCAGCGTCAGCTTGCAATCACGCTTGACCAGAGGCGCGGTCGAATGGACGAACGGCGTCGCCACGGCGAAGGTCGCGGTGGCGCCGAGGATCTGGTTCTGCTGCACGGCCCAGGACTGGGCGGCGAACGCCTGGTTGGCGTCCTGTCCACTGTGCGCCTGACTGACGCCGGCCGGCGCGGTGATCGAAAGCACCGAAGGCACCGTAAGGGTAAAGCTCTGGGTGGCCGGATTGGCCAGGAGAGCCCCACCGAATGCCACCAAAGCAACTGCCGCCAAACCCCGGTTTCTGTTCCCAACCATGATGAGCTCCTTTCGAGAAAGAAATGATCCGTCGCCGTTCGTCCCCACGCTAAGAAGTGCAAACTGCCTTACTGAGGGGCTGTCGGTGGGACTGGGGGGCAACATGAGGATTTTTTCAGGAAAATTCTGACCAGATGCTAAGTATCCGCACCAGGTGCATGGACGGCAGGTTGGGAACTGCTACTGAGGAACTCGCGCAAGGAGCGGCCTGCGCTGTACTTGCAACTTCTTAATCGCGGTAGGGGATCAGTACTTGGGCAGGTGGGTCGAACGGGTCGGATCTTCCCGAGCGCGCTCTGGGACGCGCACCATCCGGTCGTCGGCCCGTTTCCAGACCTGCTCTTTACGAGTCGGCAGCAGGGCTGGCGGTTCGTGGCTCAGCCGCCACACCACGTGAGAAAGGCGCCGCACCGAACCGTCATCATAAAGGAAGGTCCGGTCTACCGGCCCCGGGTCGGAGGTTTCGGGCGCCACCCAGAACGAGTAGGTGGCCGGGTCCAGTGGGCCGATCCAGAGCGGATGATTCTCGGCCGTTTCCAACGTCATGATCCCATCGTAGTAGTCAGGGTGGCTGCCCAGGGCCCAGTTATCTTCCCGGGAGAAGGCGGTCCAGTCCGATGCAAGAATGGCGAAGGAGTGGTCCCCCCAGGTGAACCGGTCTCCCACGCGGTTCATTCCTCGCTCCGCCCGGCCGTTGACCGGATAGTACTGCCAGCCGAACCAGAGGGCCTGGCTGGCATAGATCCGCGTCCGGCTGTTAGACGTGTCCTCGAGATTGACCGAGCGCACCATCGGGCAGTTGAGCGACTCATTGATCGGCAGGAAATAGCGGAGCATTGGGCGATCATCATAGATCGACGCCACGTCGCCGGAGAGGCTGGCATCGTACTCGTTGTCGCTCAGCACAACCGGCGCGAACTGCCGGTCTCCGTGTACACCCGGCCGGTGGGGATAGGTCCGTCGATTCGAAACCGAATAGGTAAGTACCGCCAGCCCAATGTTCTTCTCATTGGCCTGGCAGACAGCGAGGTCAGCTTCGTAGATAGCGCGTTCCAGCCCTGCCACGAGCAGCGATGCGAGGATCACAACGATGGCCACAACGGCCATGGTCTCGGCGACTGTCCAAGCGTATGGTAGTCGGCGCTTCACGCCTGATCCCCTTGGCTTATGCTGTGTGACCCGACGCGGCCCCCCGGAATTGTATTATGCAATCATCGGGGGCAATAAACAACCGGAATCCAGT
>DATLGP010000419.1:0-3040 GCA_035540395.1 Actinomycetota bacterium | reverse complement strand
GATTTGTCGTTGGCTGCACTGTATTCGGCAAGCCGTCCCACCTCAAGAACCCGGCGGTCGCACAGCATCCTTGGCTTCGGCCCCAGGCGCTGTCCCTCGGCCGCACGATTTTGCCGCGGCGTGTGCAGGGCGGTTGATAGGGCCGCGCCGCAATCCGGTGCCGTGGAGGGGATCGTCGACCTCGTGGCGTTGCCGCCGCCACAAATTTGTTGCTCATTTGTGCATTGGGGCCGGCGCTGCCCGGTGCCAGTTCAGGCATTCCTACGGCAGGGATCTGGCATCTTGACCGGCCATGCGACGCCGACTTCAATGTACGAGTCCGGCGCGTCCCCGGGGCGTCGGCATGACCGGCGGGGGATCGGAGTCAGCATGCGGCCAGACGGTACTTCTTCTCCTGGAGCCGGGGACCAACCACACCAACCGCAGGGCGAGTCCGCGCTCGGAAGGGCTCGACGGGTCGCCGTACGAGTCCTGGCGCTCCCGGCGATCCTCGCGTTCAACTTCATGCTGGTGGTCGTTCTTATCGACGCAGCAGGGCGCGCTGGCCAGACGCAGCCCTTGGAGCCGCCGGGGTCCCCGGAGGCCCGTTTCGGCGCGGAGCACCCTGGGGAGTTAGTGCACCTGGTGGGTGGAGTCGCAGCCCTGGCCATGGGAGTTGGTGGACTGGGCGGGTTGGTCGTGCGACCGCAGCGGGCGGGGTCGGCGACGCAGGCCGGCCTGGCGGCGATCGGTTGGCTGCTCGTGTCGGCGGTGGTCGGAGATCCGGACAACTACGGAGGTCAAGCCGGTCCCGTGGACGTTGCCTTCGTCGTCCTCACTGTTCCCGCCCTGTGCAGCGCGTTGCTGGCTGCCCCTTGGCGGGCGTGGCGTGGGGCAGTTCCTCGGCCCCAATTCCTCTGGATGGCCCTCGCGGGTGTGCCCTGGCTTTGGTACGGGTACCAGCAGGGGCTTATGCAGCGACACACCTGGCCGCCGCTGGCTGATCCACACCATCAGGCGCACTGGTTCGTAATGTCACTGGCTGCCGTGCTGATCGTGCTCCTGGCAGCTGGCGGTTCGTTGCACGGCCGAGGCTGGCGAGTCGCGACCGCCACCTCGGGGGTCTCAGCCATTGGGATAGCCGTGACATCTCTCCTCGACTTGCAGGCCGCTTCGGCGATGCGCTCTGTTTGGGCAGCCGCAGCGCTCTTGTGGGGGGCGCTGGTTCTCTTGCTTACCCGGCATGCCGGCCGCTCGGAGCGGCTCCCGTCCTAGCAACAGACGGCAGGCGCCGGCCAAGCGCGGTCCCGGCGGCTTCGATGAGGTTTGGGGTGGCCGAAACCGCCGACTCTGGCGGTTACCCGAGGGTCGCGGGCACTCTCTTCCTCAGGTTCCCAACGCATCGGGCGCAAGACTCCAGGCCGCGACAGGTCGAGACGTGCAGAGTGCCCCGCTCCGGGGAGGAGGAGCAGGGCACTCGGAGCGATGACCAGTTAAGCGGTGACGGCGTACTTCTCCGATCCCGGAACCGAGATGCCGGGCTTCGAGACCATCACTACCGCAATGACCGTGAGACCTACGACGGTGTGGGGGAGCCAGACGTTCAATCCACGGTCGGCAAAGCCGAACACGAAGGGGGAGACGGCCAGGAAGCCTGAGGCCAGGTAGTCCACCAGCAGGTGATAGCCCATCGGGACCTTCTTGACGATGCCCCATTCGTAGTTGGTGAACACGCTGTAGGCGATGAGAACGATGCCGATGACGGTGGGGATGACCACTGCCGGTCCGCCTACTTCACGGAAGCCGAAGATCGTGGGTGCGGCGATGAGGGCGATGCCGACGAGGTAATCCAGAACTCCGTGGATCTTGGTGGGAAGGAACTTCATGGCAAAGGGTCCTTTCTGTCTGAGCCGGTAGGCCGGCTGGTGAGCTCTTGTTGGGAGAAAGGGCCCTTTCTCCAGCTTTGCCAGGTATTCGCACCCATCCCCGGCGGGGATTGGTTTTTCGAAAAAAGGTGCCGATGGATGAGCGGTTTCCCAAATGGCCGCGAGGGGCGACAATCGGGGGGTGAGCTATCGCCGAAAGTTCCTTCGGGCAACGATGCTGGGGTCCGCCTTACCTGCGCGGCCGGCGGTTAAGCCGACGGGGCCCCGTCCCGGCGAGAGGCGTGCCGGTGAGTGAGAGGCCGGCCGCCTCCCGGCCAACTGTTGTCCGCCGGGTCGCCCGGGACGGCAAGAGCAGGCCCCGGTCCGAGACCCTGGCAACCGAGGAGCCCCTTGAGATACGGCTGCATGCCGCCGGTGAAGAGCGGGAGCTTACCGTCACCATGCGCACTCCGGGCAACGACTTCGAGCTGGCAACCGGCTTTTTGTACGGGGAGTCGATACTGACCGGCAAGGACGATCTGATCGCAGTCCGGTACTGCCAGCCCCAGGCGGAGCAGCAGTACAACGTGGTGACCGTGGACCTGCGGGGCCCGGTCCCCGAGACCGCCCGGCTGGACCGCAACTTCTTCACCTCGAGCGCCTGCGGCGTTTGCGGCAAGGCCACCCTCGACCAGATAGAGGTAACCGGGGTGCCGGACCCGGGCCCGGGGCCCCGGGTGTCGCCAGAAACCCTGTTGGCTCTGCCCGAGCGCCTGAGGAGGGGCCAGAAGGTGTTCTCCAAGACAGGCGGCGTCCACGCTGCCGGGCTTTTCGACGCAGAGGGCGACCTCGAATGCGTGCGCGAGGACGTGGGACGGCACAACGCCATGGACAAGCTGGTCGGGTGGTCGTTCCTTCAGGGCCGGCTGCCGCTGAGCGACCGGATCGTCCTCGTCAGCGGCCGGGCCAGCTTCGAGCTGGTCCAAAAGGCACTGAGGGCCGGAGCCGGAATGCTGTGCGCGGTCTCGGCTCCCTCCACGCTGGCGGTCGACCTGGCCGCCCGCTTCGGGATGACGCTGGTCGGCTTCCTTCGGGACGAGTCGTTCAACGTCTACACCGGGGAGGAGCGGGTCCTTCTCTAGTGCATCGTTACGCCGCGGGGGCGGCGTAACGATGCACTAGAGAAGGACCCGCTC
>DATLGP010000418.1:0-4878 GCA_035540395.1 Actinomycetota bacterium | reverse complement strand
TCCCTTCTGGGCTCGAGGGCTGCGCTGATCTAAATATTCTTCCCGACCTACCAAATGTAGTCTTCCGATCGTTCTCCGCAGTTGTTATCTTTTTGACGACTTCTTCCAGTAACAAGTAGCACCCCACTTCCCCGGCGGTCACTCACTTCCCCCTGTTGCGGGGAACGAGCGGAGCCCTCTTCGTTTCTTACCTGCCGGGCACCTTTCGGTTGCGTCTTTTCTTTGCCAGCTTGCGCCAGTGGACCGCCTTGCTCTGGGCGGTCACCGTGTGGGGGTGGGTGGGGCCGAGGATGCGGACGCTATCGGCTGCAATAGCCTCCTGCAGATCGGCGGCCCGGACAAGGTCGCCCGCGGATAGGTAGTGGCCGGCAATGTTGCCTCGGATGGTGAGCGTTCCCGGGTCGTCGGGGCCCAGAGCGACCCTCAGCCTCTCCAGGATCTCGTGTTCCCGCACCAGACGGCTGCGAACCGGCTCGGGAACAGAGTCGGGAATAGGTTCGGGGCCCCCAGTCAGCTCCTGGGTGAACTCCTCGTTCGGGGGCACGGACTCAGCGGGATCAACGGTCGGTGCGGCCTCGCGTCCCATTTCCTCGGTGATGGCTTCGGGAGGTAGCTTTTCCGCTGCGAGTTCCGGCGGTGCCGCCGGCTCCTCTACCGTTTGCGACTCGGGAGCGCCCCGTTCTACTGGGTAGACGTTCGGAGCGGGGCCCGGCTCCAACCTTTCGACCGCCTCAGGCCCGGGAACTCCGGCCCCCACGGCCGGCGCGGCGGGTGCACCCCCTGGGGTCGGCTCGGAAGCCTGGTCCCTCAGGGCCGGCTCGGCAGGTACAGCCCCCAGCGCCGGCTCGGAACGTTGGTCCCCCAGGGCCGGCTCGGCAGGTACAGCCCCCAGCGCCGGCTCAGGAGCTTGGTGGGTCACGGCCGGCTCAGGAGCGGCTGCCGCCGGTTGCTCCGGCGCCTCCTCCGGCTCCGGGGCGGCCGCCGGGGCCGGTTTCTCCGACGCCGGTTTCTCCGGCGCCAGGGCCGGCGGCTCGGGAACCGGTTCGGTGGCCAGCCGCATGGGCGGGCGTTCTGCAGGCCACCGGATGTGCTCGGGCCCGGAAGCGGTAACAGGGATGGCGGCAGGCGGATCGGGTGCTTGTTCATCGCTCTCCAGGATCTCGGGATCCTTGGAGGGAACACCGGGTTCGGTCTCTCGCACCCGCTTCGCCCTGAGACGGAGAGGCTCGATCAGCCAGGCGACACGCCCCAGCAGGGCCAAACCGACGATCGGAACGCCGATGGAGCGCGCAGTGTACGGGGCGGGCATCCCGGCTTGGAGCCCGAGAAGCTCGAACCTGCTCACAACAAGGAGCAGGGCGGTGGTGACTCCCAGATAGGCGGCGCCCGCCAAGACGAGGCCTAACGTGGCGAAGCGGACCACCACCAAAGCCAGCAGGATCCCGGCCACGCCCAGGAGAACGAGGATCTGCCCGAGGGGCGCCACCTCCCGATAGGTATCGGACCACAACAGCAGGTGAATGACGCTGGAGGTGATCAGCATGGCGCCGCCCCCAATCAGCGCCACCTCTGCCAGAAGACGCTGTGGCGGCGGAGTATCGGGCGGAATGCGCTTCGCCATAGGATTGGGCGCCATTACCGGAACTAGATGCGCCCCGGTGCCCCGGTGCGGCGGATCCACTCGGTGTGCAGGTCGTTCCAGCCGGCGACCGTCCGGCGCTGGGGTTCGAGGTTGCCCGCTGGAGCCGCGCCCCCGATGAGACCGGGGTGGATCAGGGGCAGCCACTCCACCGGGCGGCCGCCCAACTTCAGCCGGCCGCGGCTTCCGTAGTGGTCGCCGTACAGGTCCTCAAATGCCCGCACCGGCGAGGTAGCCTCGCCTCCCAGAACCAGCAGAATCGTCTCCCAGACCTCCTTGCCCAGAGTGATGACCAGCTCAGGTTGGGTCTCCTGCAGGTCCCGGCGCAACTGGTCACCGAACCTGGCTGCCGCCGCCGCGGGGAGCTTGCCCGAGGGAATCCGGGCCGGAAGGGTCGACTGCTTCAGCCCCATATCGGGGGCGATGGGATCGTAGTCGTCCCGGATGGCATCTCCCTGCTCCCGCCTGCCTTTGCCCTTGCCCCGGTACTTGAGCATGTAGATGGGGTAGACGTCGGCGAACGCCACCTCGTGCCGCCGCAGACCCAGCGGCGTCAGGTAGTGGTGCACTACCTCCCGACCCGCGATGCCGTTGACCGGGGGCAGGGTCGAGTCGATGTGGCCGTGCCGGCCGGGATCGTCGCCTTCCTGAAAACCGACCCGAAGGAGCCAGTCCTCCAGCTGGCGTTTCTCCTCGTCCTGCCCGCCTTCCCAGAACACCGCCGGCTCGACGTCGACCGCCAGTGCTTTGATCCGACGGGGCGGGCCTTTACCCCAGGTGTACTCGGGAGCGGTCCACGAGACGTGGAACGCACTCGGGTACACCCCGATCACCATGGCCTTGGGGTCGGGGACCCGGCGGGACGGCCGGGGCGAGTTCGGCCGGCCGAACGGAAACAGCCCGGGGTCTAGTTCGGTGTCCTCCATCTCCCCAGCCTATCCGGCCCGGCCGGGGGCGCCGCTTGCCGGGCTAGCGCACCAGCGGAATCAGGTACCGGGCGATGAAGTACAGGATGATGATCGTCATCACCAGGGTGAAGCCGTACTTCACCAGCGCATAGTTGGCGAAGTCGTTGGAGGCCGAGCTTCGGCGGACAACCTGCTGCTCCACCAGCGGCTCTTCGACCACCCGTCTTTCGACTACGGGTTCCTCGACGATTCGCCTTTCAACCGGACGCTCTTCTTCGTAGATAGGCATTGGATCCTCCTAGTTGGTGGGGACGGGCGCCTGCCCGAACCCCTTCGTGTTCACCTGCCTCGAAGCAATTCCCCGGCTGGCGGTCCCTAAACCGACGCTTTGGCTCTGCGGCTCTTCTTGGCGAGTTTGCGCCACTGACCCAGCTTGGAGCGGGCGGTTACCGTGTGCGGGTGGTCTTCGCCGAGAATCCGGGCACTGTCGGCGGCAATGCCCTCCTGCAAACCGTAGGCCCGCCGGACGTCGCCCGCCGAGAAGTAGTAGTAGGCGATGTTGCCCCGTGAGTTGAGGACGCTCGGGTCGTCGATCCCTCGGGCTCGTATCAGGCTGTTCAAAATCTCCCTCTCTCTGACCAATAGGCTGCGAACCGGCTCGGGAAACGATTCCGGCACAGGGTCCTGCAGGAGCTCAAGCTCTGCCGGCACCTGATCGGCTTCCTCCACCTGGTCGGGTTCCTCCAACTGCTCTGCCGGTTCCTCCACGAGCTCGGTCGCCGGCCCGGAAGCGGTTGCTCCGGCCTCGATCTGTTCCGAGGCGACATCGAGCTCCGAGGTCGCCTGGTAATCCATCGCCTCTTGGGGCTCCCGCTCGTCCGCGGGCTCGGGGCTCCGGCCCGCCTCAGCCGGTACCCCTGCGGTAGATTGGTCCGCTGACGGTTCTGCTGGCGGCACGGCCACGGCCGGTTGGGCGCCGGCCGGTCCGGGCGGCGCCTCGGGCGGGGTCACGGCCGGTTCGGGCGCCGCCGGCCCGGCGACCGGCTCGGCCGGGGCGGGCCAGACTACCGGCCCGGAGAGCGGCTCGGCCGCCGGTCGCTTCGTCCGAGCCGGTTCGGCCCCCACCATCACCCGGTGCGGACGATCGGCGGGCCAGCGGATCATCTGCGCATTGCTCAGATCCAACGGAGACAGGCTCGCCGGCTCCATGACCGGTTCCTCGGACTCGTCGTCTGCCGCGGTCGATCCCCTCGCCTCTTTGGTCCTGCCCCCCGGCGACGGCGACAGCATCAGCCAGGCGGCCGCAGCCAGTAGTGCGAATCCGCCGACCTGGACCGGGAAGACGAGCTGGGCGTAGGGTGCCGGGAGGCTCTGCTCGTACCCGGCGAGGCCAATCTCGCCGCCCAGCACCAGCAGAGCGGTGGTGAGAGCTAGGTAAAGCGCCCCGGACAGCACTGCCCCCGGGTGGCCGAAACGTACTATGCCCGCCGCGAGCAGCGATCCCATGATGCCCAGGAAGATCAGCAGGGCGGCGGGCCACCCCATCCCGGGCGGCCCGACGGACCACCGGATCAGATGGATGACACCGGATATCAGCAGCAGAGCGGCCCCGCCGATGGTCGCGGCCGTCAACAGCAAGGCCGGGGGCGCTTTGCTTGCGGACCCGAGGGCAGAGGCGGCCGGTTCTGGAGGGAGCGGGCGGGAGGTGGCTTCGGGAGCGGGCGCTGACATGTGGCTGTCCTTCCGGTCGGCATTCTGTAAAGAACTATTCGGAGCCGGGGAACCAATGGGCTGACAATAAATAACTATGTTCTCTCGCGGGCCATACGTCCACCCTCAATCCCAGCCGCTTCGACCCCGGCGGGCAAGGCCGTCCCGGCTCGACGGTAAAATGCTCTGGACGGACCCTGTAGTAAGGAACCCCCGGCGGAACCCGCGAGCCCCCAAGCGAAAGCGAGGCCCCAAGATGACTCAGCGAATCCTTATAGCGCTCACCCTGCTGGTGCTGGCCGGGTGCCCGGCGCCCAACGACGGGCCCGATAACGGCGATCCGACGGAATCGCCGGATGGCGGCCCGGTCGCGGTCTGTCTTGAGGGAGATTCGTTCATCGCCGACGGCGACATTACGCTGCCAGAACCCGAGGGCACGGTGGACGCCCACGAGATCACCGACCTGCGGGCCGAGGCCCATGATGGGTGCGACCGTTTTGTCATCGACCTGGCCACCGAAGATGGGGACCCGGCGTCGGGTGCAGGCGATGTCGAGGCCGAGTTCTTGCGCGAGATGGGAGTCGTGAGGGTGACCCTGCGGGATGTCGAGATGGTGCACGC
>DATLGP010000417.1:0-2756 GCA_035540395.1 Actinomycetota bacterium | reverse complement strand
CAGCGGGCGGGGTGCCGGTTCGAGTGGACGCCGACCGGACGACGTTCGACCTGGACGTAGAAGCCATCGCATCAGCCGTGTCGGAGCGGACCCGGGCGATCATCGTCAACAGCCCCAACAATCCCACCGGCGTGGTCTACCCTCCGGCAACCTTGCAACAGCTGGCCGGCGTCCTCCGGGCGGCATCCGACAAGTCCGGCCGGCCGATATACCTGTTCTCCGATGAGGCCTACAACCACATTGTCTTCGATGGCGGGGCCTACCCCAGCCCGACCGACTACTACGACCAGTCACTGCTGCTGTACACCTACGGAAAGACGCTGCTGACGCCCGGCGAGCGGTTGGGGTACATCGCGGTGTCCCCGACCATGCCGGACCTTCCTGAGGTCCTGGGGGCGCTGTTCATCGCACAGGCGATCACCGGTTGGGCCTTCCCGGTTGCTTCGCTGCAGCACGCCCTAGCCGACATAGAGGACCTTTCGATCGACATCGCCCACCTACAGGGCAAGCGAGATCGCATGTTGACCGGACTGCGCGAGGCGGGCTACCAGGTCAACAAGCCCGAGGGGACCTTTTATCTGCTGGTTCGTTGCCCCTGGCCCGATGACCTGGCGTTTTGCCTGGCGCTCGCCGAACAGGACGTCTTCGTGCTCCCCGGCTCTACTTTCGAGCTGCCCGGGTACTTCCGGATCTCGCTGACCGCCAATGACGAGATGATCGAACGCTCCATGCCGGTGTTCCGCCGGCTGCGGAGTCGGCCGGCACCCGCGTAGGAGCCGGCCCTCAGCCGACGGCGAACTCGGCAAACATGCCGCGGCGAAAGTGGGTGTCGGCGTTGGGGTCGAACGCCACGTCCTCCATGTCCTCCATGTTGTGTCCGGTGTGACCCCCCTCAGGGTGCGCCCCCACCGGGACCATGCACACTGCGGCGTAGCGACCCGGCGACAGGTCGGCGTCGAACGACGCCCGGTCCCCGGGGTCCGCCATCGTCATGCCCACGCTGTCCAGCATGCCCATCGACTCGTCGATCGACCTGCCTACCAGGTCGGTGACGGTGCTCACCTCGTCGTTCAGCTTGAACAGGTGGAGCTCGTGCACCTCACTGCCCCGGTTCTCCAGCCTGAACGTCGTGTCGCCGGGCGCCAGGTCGGCTGCCAGTCCCTGGAAGGCATATTCGTTGGCGGTTACCGAAACGGTAGTACCGCCGGACCCCCCACAAGCCGCAGACACGGCCGCCAGCAGGAACATAAGGACCACCCGCCAAACCAGCATCGCTTTCATCAGTGAGACGCCAGAGCCACCGAGCCCCACGACATCACGAACAGGGCGGTCATCATGACCAGCGGGATCATCGTCCAAAGCACCTCGATCGCCAGCACCCTTGCCCGGCCGGGGGCGCCCAACGGCCGCTTGTACCCGATGACACCCACCAGGATGGCAGCCGAGAAGACGATGAAGATCGTTGCCGCAGCGACAAGGACCACCGGGTAGATCGACTCGATCGCCGGGGCGTTCAGCAAAACGTCTGCGGCGAGGGCAACGAACACCAGCACCAGGTAGCTGATGGAGAAGTGGAACAGGCTCATCGCTCCTTTAGCATCCGGGTTGGCGCGCAGCCGGAAGGCGTAGAAGATGAACGCCAGGCCCATGATCGAGGAGGCCGCCAGGTAGACCACACCCAGTTCGGCGACCGGGTACATCAAAAGGCTCACCGCAAACAGGACCACCGAGTAGAGCACTATCTGCCGGGTGGTCTCCTGCACCCCCCGTACCACCGGCAGCATCGGAACGCCGGCGGCCTTGTAATCGTCCGAGTAGCGCAGGGCGAGCGCCCAGAAATGGGGCGGGGTCCAGTAGAAGATGATCGCGAACAGCACCCAGGCCGGCCGGCCGACGTCGCCGGTGACGGCGGCCCAGCCTATAAGCGCCGGTGCTGCGCCCGCCGCCCCTCCGATCACGATGTTGGACGGCGTGTGCCGCTTGAGGCCGAGGGTGTAGATGAAGACGTAGAACAGGATGGCGGCAAGGCTCAGCAGGGCGGCCGGCATGTTGATGGTCCACGCCATGAACACAACGCTGACCACCCCCAGGACGATTCCGAACCTCAGGGCGTTGGCCGGGGTCACCTGGTGGCTGGGAAGCGGGCGGATCGCGGTGCGCTGCATCTTCTCGTCGATGTCCCGGTCCAGGTAGCAGTTGATGCAGTTGGCGGAGCCGGCCGCCATGCTGCCGCCGGCCAGGGTGGCCAGGACCAGCCAGACCGGAGGCCAACCCCGGGCGGCAACGATCATCGCCGGGACGGTGGTGATCAGCAGCAGCTCGATGATCCTCGGCTTGGTCAACATGAAGTATGCCTTCATGCGGGCCCCAAGCCCCGAGCCGGAAGGGGCCTTCTCTCCGCCGGCCGGCGCGGGGGTGCCGCCGGCGGGAACTGCGGCAACCGCCCGGCGGTAGGACAGGATGCTCAAGGCGATCAGGGTGATCCACAGCAGCTCACCGGTCAAAACGTGGCTCACGACGGTCCAGGGGGCCGAGCCGGACAGCACGTTGAACCCGCCCAAGAAAACCTGGACCAGCCACAGGGCGAACGCTCCGTGCGCCAGCATTACAAGGATTCGGTCCCGGGGTGCGCGCCTGGTGACCCGAACCGCCAGATGGGCCAGCGCCCCCCCGAGCAGAGCTGCAACCAGACGGTGGGTCCAGTGAAGAAGCGGCCGGCTGCCCTCGGGAGGCAGCAGCGAGCCGTTCATCAGGGG
>DATLGP010000416.1:0-1931 GCA_035540395.1 Actinomycetota bacterium | reverse complement strand
CGTGGCGGCAGCCAGCGCCGCCCCCACGTCGATGACGTTGCGGGGCTCGTTGGGCCTCCCCCGGTGGGGGACCGGCGCGAGATACGGCGAGTCGGTCTCCACCAGCAAGCGCTCCAGCGGGACCGACCTTGCCGCCTCTCGTAGGTTCTCGGCGCTGCGGTAGCTGACGTTGCCCGCGAACGAGACGTATCCCCCCATTTCCAGGGCGACCGCAGCCTGCGGGGCACCACCGGAAAAGCAGTGAAAGATCAGGGTCTCGGGCGGGCCGGCCTCCCTCAGCTGGCTGATGACCTGGTCGAAGGCGTCTCTGATGTGCAGCACCAGAGGCTTGGCCAGACGCTTGGCAAGCTCGATTTGAGCTGCGAATGCTCGGTGCTGGGCCTCGGGGGTGGCGTGATCCCGGTAGAAGTCCAGACCGACCTCGCCTACGGCTACCACCCGGCTACCCTCCGCCAGCCGGGCTATTTCGTCCCCCACCTCGACGTCGAAGTCCTCGGCGTCGTGCGGGTGGATCCCTACCGTTGCAAATACCTGATCGTGCACCGAGGCCAGCCTCACCGCTTCCCGGCTGGCGGGAAGGTCGGTGCCTATCGTGATCAGTGCTGCCACGCCGGCGTCGGCCGCCCGCTGCAGTGCCTCACTCAGATCTCCCTCCAGGGAGTCCAGGTGGCAGTGCGAGTCTACCCAGCTCAATCGGCCTTCTCGACCTCCACCCGCGGGAAGATGGAGCCCCCCTTGGTGACCTTGGTTCCCACCAGGCTGGTACCTGCGGGGATCGATTCGGCGAGGGGGCGAGGGTCGACCGACTCTATTCCCAGCTGCTCACGAATGCGCCGGGAGGCCGCGGGCATGGCCGGCGAGATCAGAACGGATATCTGACGGATCGCTTCGCAGACCGTGTGAAGAACTGTGCCCAGCCGCTCCCGCTGGCCGGGGTCCTTGGCGAGCTTCCAGGGCGCGGTGTCGTCGATGTAGTGGTTTGCCGACCGCACCAGGTCGAAAACCGCGGCCAGAGCGCCCGCCGGGTCAAGCCGTCGCACCCGGGCATCCATCTCGGCCGCCGCCCGGCGGGCCGCCGCCCGGAGACCCTCCTCGAGCCCGGTAGTCTCGCCCGGCTCGGGGACCACCGCGTCAAAGTTCTTGGTCGTCATTGCCAGCGAGCGGCTTACCAGGTTGCCCAGGTCGTTGGCCAGATCGGCGTTGTACCGAGCGGTCATCGCCTCCCACGAAAACGCTCCGTCTTGGCCAAAGGTCCCCTCACGAAGGAAGTGGTACCGGTAGCCGTCGGACCCGAAGGTGTCGACCAGGGTGTGCGGCGATATGCCGGTCAGGTTGGTCTTGGACATCTTCTTGCCTCCGACGGTCAGGTAGCCGTGAGCGAACACCGTCTTCGGAAGATCCAGGCCGGCCGCCATGAGCATCGCCGGCCAGATGACCGCATGCTGGCGCAGGATGTCCTTGCCGATCAGGTGCAGGTCGGCCGGCCAGGTCCGGGCGAACCTGCCGGGGTCCCGCCCCTGGCCGACCGCGGTGGTGTAGTTCTGGAGCGCGTCGATCCATACGTACATCACGTGCCTGGGGTCCCAGGGAATCGGAACCCCCCACGAGAACGAGGTGCGGGATATGGACAGGTCCTGCAGCCCGCCCTTGACGAAGCTGGCCACCTCGTTGCGCCGGATCTCCGGCTGGACAAACTCGGGATGGGTCTCGTACAGGTCGATCAGCCGGTCGGCGTAGGCGGACAGCCTAAAAAAGTAGTTCTGTTCCTCCAGCCATTCCACCGGCCTCTCGTGGATCGGGCACAGGTCGTTGATGATCTCGCTCGGCTGATAGAACGCCTCGCAGGCCACACAGTAGGGCCCGGTGTAGGTCGCAAGGTAGATGTCTCCCTGGTCGTACAGCCGCTGAACCAGCTCCTGTACCGGCTTGGT
>DATLGP010000415.1:0-4966 GCA_035540395.1 Actinomycetota bacterium | reverse complement strand
CCGCCAGGGCCAGTTCGGAGGGGGAGAAGGTGCGCGTTGCGTCGTCGGCCCGCGCCAGGATCACCCCGATCACGTCGTTGCGCGCCAGAAGGGGGGCAACCATCAGGCTCCCGCGGCCGCTTTGCAACCCCGATCCATTGCCGTCACCGGCTGTTTCAGGGCGGGCGCCGGCCACCGCAACCGCCCTTTTTTGCTGCAGGGCGAGGGCCACGGGACCATCCCCGTCCTGGCTCGGGACGGCGCCTATCCGGCTTTCTGCTCGCCCGTCCTGCGAGTGATCCGCCATCAGCACCAGCCGTTTGCCGCCGTCGTCGAATAGTGCGATCGCGGCCGAGGGTACCTTGAAAAGGCGCACGGTTTCTTCGGTGATCCGGTCCAGTACCGTCTGTAGTGTCCGGGCCGACCCGGTGGTCTGGGTGATCCGGTTCAGGGTTGCCAGCTGCTCGCGGTCGCGGGCCAGCCCTTGCGCAATCGCCCCTGCGATGCCGGCGATGAGGAATCCGATTCCCATGCGGAAGGTAATCGAGACCACCAGGAACTCGTTGCCGTATACCGCTGCGCCGAAGATCTCGCGCAGCGTGTACATGACGGTGATGGCGGTCATCGTCCACAGCGCGCCCTTCAGCTGGAAACGGATGGCGGCCTCCATCGGCAGGATGTACAGGAGGGCCCAGATCGCGGTTTCGGTGTCGAAGGTGTAAACCCACACCAGGCAGCTGAACACCACCACGTTGAGGAGCAGAGTGAGCAGGCTGAGACGGCGGGCGGCCTGCAGCGTGCTGGTGCGGCGCAGGCCGGCCCATGCGGCGACGTTGCCCAGCGCCAGCAGCCCGGTGGACGCCAGCGCCAGCGCCAGCATCCCCGGCGGGTATGGGATGTAGTAGGTCAGGATCTGTACGAGCGCAAACGCGACTCCGAACCAGCGGGCGCCCACCATGATCCGCTCGGCGTGCAGCAGGCGCGCCAGCTCGGCCTTTTCCGGGGTGTCGAACGCGGCCGCGGTGTCGCCGTGGCGGGCGGGCGAGTCGCCGGCAATGGAGACCGGCGACCGGTGTTTGAAGCTCCGAGAAACGGCCGCCCAGGAGAGGTCCCGCATGAGGCCAATCATCCCACCGGGGTCAAGCGTCGCGCTAATCGATTGGGTACGTTGTGTGGCAGCCGAAGCGAGGTTCTTGCCCGTAAGGCCATGCTCGGGGCACCGTAGGCAGGTCCCGGAGACTCAGTTGACTTCAGCTCCTCGCGGGCGCGTCCTGACCAGCACGATCCGTTGGCGGACGAGCTTCCGCCCACCGTACAAGGGGGTGTTTCGCCCGTCCCGTGTGTGGGTACTGGGCCCTCAATGGGGGTCCCTTCGTGGATTGAACGCTGGCCCGCAGCCCGTCAATTGCTGCGGGGCGACCTGTTGGGCCGGGGCGCTGCCGCGATGTCCGACCGTTCCGCCTCGCTGCAGCCCCGCACTGCGGAAGCCGACACGGTGGCTCGCTCGGTGTGTCCCTACTGCGCCGTCGGCTGCGGACAGAAGATCTACGTCAAGGACGGGCAGGTCAGCCATATCGAAGGCGACTCCGACAGCCCGATCTCCCGAGGGCGGTTGTGTCCCAAAGGTTCGGCGAGCAAGAGCCTTGTCACCAGCCCGCTAAGACCCAAGAAGGTGCTGTATCGCCGGCCGTTCGGCGACCGGTGGGAGCCGCTCGAGCTCGGCGAGGCGATGGAGATGATCGCCGACCGGGTGATCAAGGCACGGCGCGAGACCTGGGAAGACTACGACGACCAGGGACGGCGGCTGCGCCGGACGATGGGGATTGCCAGCCTGGGCGGCGCCACGCTCGACAACGAGGAGAACTACCTCATCAAGAAGCTGTTCACCGCTCTGGGTGCCATCCAGGTGGAGAACCAGGCCCGGATATGACACTCCGCCACCGTCCCCGGTCTGGGGACATCGTTCGGGCGAGGCGGGGCAACCACCTTCCAGCAGGATCTGGCCAACGCCGACTGCATCGTGATCCAGGGATCGAACATGGCGGAGTGCCATCCGGTGGGCTTTCAGTGGGTGATGGAGGCCAAGGCGCGGGGCGCCACGGTGATCCATGTCGATCCCCGATACACGCGCACCAGCGCACTCGCCGATATCCATGTCCCGCTGCGCCCGGGCACCGACATCGCCTTTCTGGGCGGGGTCGTCAATTACATCCTCGAGAACAACCTGGATTTCCGCGAGTACGTCGTCGCCTATACGAACGCGTCGACGATCGTCGGCGAAGACTTCCGGGACACCGAGGACCTGGATGGGCTTTTCTCCGGCCTCGACCCTGAGTCCCGGACCTACGACCCCTCCTCGTGGCATTACGAGGGGATGCAGACCAACCCGGCCGCCGGCCTGCGAACCCACGGCGAGGAGGTCGAGGAGGCGGCCTCTGAGGAGCACGGCAGCCACGGTCCCACCATGGAGGGGGAAGGGCCGCACCGGGACCCGACCCTTCAGGACCCCCGCTGCGTCTACCAGCTGTTGAAACGCCACTTCTCCCGCTACACGCCGGAGATGGTCGAGCGGGTCTGCGGAACCCCCCGGGACCTGTTCCTCAAAGTCTGCGAGGCGTGGACCCGAAACTCGGGGCGGGAGCGCACCGCCGCCCTCGTCTATTCGGTCGGCTGGACCCAGCACACCGTCGGGGTGCAGTACATCAGGACGGGTTCGATCATCCAGCTCCTGCTCGGCAACATCGGGCGGCCGGGGGGAGGGATCCTTGCCTTGCGCGGGCATGCCAGCATCCAGGGCTCGACCGACATCCCCACGCTCTACAACCTTCTGCCCGGTTATCTGCCTATGCCCAACGCGGCCCTCCACCCGGACCTCGACAGTTACATGTTCTCGGTGACCGGCCGGCGCAAGGCCGGGTTCTGGGGCCGGGGGGACGCCTACATGGCAAGCCTGCTCAAGGCCTACTGGGGCGACGCCGCCCGGCCCGAAAACGACTTTTGCTTCGACTATCTGCCCCGCATCAGCGGGGACCACGGCACCTACCAGACCGTCCTCGACATGATCGACGGCAAGATCAAGGGGTACTTCCTGCTGGGTCAGAACCCGGCGGTGGGGTCGGCGAACGGCAAGGCGCAGCGCCTGGGGATGGCGAACCTCGACTGGCTGGTCGTGAGGGACCTGTTTCCCATCGAAAGCGCGACCTGGTGGAAGGACGGTCCGGAGATCGAGACCGGCGAGATGGTCCCCTCCGAGTGCCGCACCGAGGTCTTTATGCTCCCGGCCGCCGGCCACGTCGAGAAAGAGGGCACCTTCACCCAGACCCAGCGGATGCTGCAGTGGCGCGAGCAGGCGGTCCAACCGGAGGGCGACCGCCGGTCGGAGCTGTGGTTCTTTTACCACCTGGGCCGGATCATCCGCTCCAAGCTCGCGGGATCGACCGACGAGCGCGACCGGCCGATCCTCGACCTGGCCTGGGACTACCCGACCCACGGCCCCCACGACGAGCCCTCGGCCGATGCGGTGCTGCAGGAGATCAACGGCTACGACCTGACTACCGGAGAGCTGCTCGAGACGTTCACCCAGATGCGGCCGGATGGGACCACCTCCGGCGGTTGCTGGATTTACACCGGGGTTTACGCCGGCGGCGTAAACCAGGCGGCCCGGCGTAAACCCCATTCCGAGCAGGACGGGGTGGCCGCCGAGTGGGGGTGGGTCTGGCCGCAGAACCGCCGCATCCTCTACAACCGGGCCTCGGCCGACCCCGAAGGCCGGCCCTGGAGCCAGCGCAAAGCCTACGTATGGTGGGATGCCGGCAAGGGCGAGTGGACCGGCCACGATGTCCCGGACTTCGAAAAGACCAAGCCGCCCGGCTACCGGCCGCAACCGGGGGCAACCGCCGAAGATGCCCTTGCCGGCGACGACCCCTTCATCATGCAGTCCGACGGGAAGGGCTGGCTGTACGTCCCGACCGGGCTCGTCGACGGGCCTTTCCCAACCCACTACGAGCCGGGGGAGTCCCCGGTGCGCAACCCGCTCTACCGGCAGCAGGCCAACCCCGTCCGGCAGGTCTTTCCCCACGACAGCAACCTGATGCAGCCGGGCCCCCACGCCGAGGGGAACTCGGTGTTCCCGATCGTTTTCACCACGAGCCGGCTGACCGAGCACCACACCGCCGGGGGCATGAGCCGGTACCTGCCCTACCTCTCCGAACTGCAGCCGGAGCTGTTCATCGAGGTGTCGGTCGAGCTGGCGGCGGAGCGCGGCCTGCGCCACCTTGACTGGGCTCACCTGGTGACCGCCCGATCTGCCGTCGAAGCCCGCGTCCTGGTGACCGACCGGCTGGTGCCGCTGCGGGTCGACGGCCGGGTAGTCCATCAGGTGTGCATCCCGTACCACTGGGCCCACGGCGGCGGGCTGACGACCGGGGACGCCGCCAACGACCTCTTCGGCATCACGCTGGATCCCAACGTGCATATCCAGGAGTCGAAGGTGGGCGCCTGCGACATCCGGCCGGGGCGGCGCCCGAGCGGCAGAGCCCTGACCGCCTACATCGAGGATTACCGGCGCCGAGCCGGGGTCACGCGGCATAGCGGCAACGAGTCATTGACCATCGACCCCACGACCAAGGGAGGCTCACCGTGACCCCCGAAGGTAACCGCCTGTTTGGACCCGTCGATCCCGCCGTCGATGCCGGCTACGAGTCGCCCCCACGCCGGGTCGCGTTCTTCACCGACACGTCGGTCTGCATCGGCTGCAAAGCGTGCGAGGTGGCGTGCAAGGAGTGGAATCTGGTGCCCGACGACGGCTTGGAGCTGCTCGGCATGTCCTACGACAACACCGGGATGCTCGGGGCCGACAGCTGGCGTCACGTCGCCTTCATCGAGCAGAACCGGCCGGCCGGCCATCAGGACCCGGGCCTGGAGGGAACGCCGGCCGGGCCGTCGGGTAGCTCGGTGGTCGCCGGCCTGGTTTCGGAGGCTATTGCTG
>DATLGP010000414.1:0-3291 GCA_035540395.1 Actinomycetota bacterium | reverse complement strand
ACCGAGCCCGGCTGCATCTTCGCCACCATCTCGGCGGTGATCAGGACCGGCGACTTCTTGCCGGGAATGGCCGCGGTGGTGATCACCACGTCGGAACGCATGACCACCTCCATCATCAGTTCACGCTGGCGGCGGATGAAGTCCTCGCCCTGTTCCTTGGCATAGCCGCCCTTGTCTTCGGCGGCTGCGGTGTCCAGGTCCATCTCGACGAACTTGGCGCCCACCGAGACCACCTGCTCTTTGACTGCGGGGCGGACGTCGTATGCCTCCACGACGGCGCCCAGCCGCTTGGCGGTGGCGATTGCCTGGAGTCCGGCGACCCCGGCTCCGATGACGAACACCTTCGCCGGCCGGATGGTGCCTGCGGCGGTGGTCAGCATCGGGAACATCTTCGGCATGTTGGTCGCGGCGACCAGAACCGCCTTGTACCCCCCGACCGTGGCCTGAGACGACAGTACGTCCATGCTTTGGGCTCGGGTGATCCTGGGCATGAGCTCAACCGAGAGAATCGTCGCCCCGGTGTCGGCCATCTCCTTGACCCCGGCGGCGTTGCCGAGCGGATCGGTGAAGCCCAGGACGACTTGTCCCTTGCGCATCAATGCCAGGTCGGCCCGGCCCTTTTCGGGGTTGGTTCCAAAGGTTTGCACCTGGACCACCACATCGGCACCGAAGGCGTCGGCCCGGGTCCCGATTGTGGCGCCCTTGTCCGTGTACTGACCGTCTGGAAAGCCGGCGGCCTTACCGGCGCCCGACTCGACGATTGTCTTCATCCCTGCCTTGGACAGGGCCTGCAACACTCCCGGTACCAAGGCTACCCTGGCCTCGCCCGGGAAGGTTTCGGCTGGCACGCCAACCGTTAACTGCCGGTCCTCCGCCACTTCAACCTCCTTAGATGATTTCCCCTCGACGAGGGGCTTACCGCCGGGCCGTGCAGGCGCGGACGATCTGCTGCAAAAGTGCTTGCGTAGGCTACTGGAAACCGGGATGGGAAATCATCTTTCGATCACGCCCGAATACGCGGGAATTTTCCACTTCTCCGGGGATTTGCCATCGGGCACGGTTGGTTGCCGTCAACCGGTATTGCCTTATACTTTTTGAACCGAGTTTCCAAAGCGTCTTGGGCGCACAGAGTTTTACGACAAAAGTGGGCTTTATGGGCCCACTTTTGGTTTCACGGAGCAAGTGCTAGTCCTTGAGGAGGTGGCCGTGGCCCGGCTTGAAGCAAGCCCTGCGGTTCGTGCCATCTGCCAGGCGGTAGCCGACCGACAGCAGGTCGAGTTGGTCGATGTCCGGTTCGGGCGGTCAGGCCGGGACGTAACTCTCGAGGTGGTCGTGGATCGGGAGGGCAACGTGGACTTCGACCTGATCACCGAGGTCTCCAGGGATCTGTCCGACGCTCTGGACGAGGACGAGGACCTCATCGAAGGCAGTTACATGCTCGAGGTTTCCTCGGCCGGCCTGGAGCGGCCGCTGATGAAGCCGGCCGACTACGAGCGGTTTCATGGACGGGAGGTCAAGGCGGTCCTGCGACAGCAGGTCGAGGGACGCAACCAGTACCGGGGAACCATTACCGGCGCCGGTGACGAGGCGTTCACCCTCCAGGTTCAGGGCCGTGGACCGGTGGAGATCCCGTACGAGGTAGTGAAGAAGGCCAACCTGTGGGTTGACTGGGAAGAAGAGCTTCGCAAGGCGGAAGAGCACCGAATGGATGACGGCGACGAGATGCCGCGTCGCCGGAGGAAGAAGTCCCTGGAAGGAAGAGGATAGATGAATCCAATTGATATGGATGCTCTTCGACTGGTTGAACGCGAGAAGGGAATCGCGTTCGAAAGCGTTGTGGTAGCTCTCGAGCAGGCGCTTGCAGCCGCGTACAAGAGGTCGCCGGAAGCCGCCGCCCCCGAGGCGCGGGTGGAGATCGACCGCAAGTCCGGCCAGGTGGTTGTCTACGCCCAGGAAGTGGAAGAGGTGGAGGAGACCGGCGAGTTCAACGTCACCAAGGAGTGGGAGGCCACGCCTCCGGACTTCGGACGCATCGCCGCCCAGACCGCCAAGCAGGTCATTTTGCAAAGGATCCGGGAAGCCGAGCGTGAGATCACCTACGGCGAATACTCCGGGCGCGAGGGCGACATCGTCACCGCAATAGTTCAGCAGGCCGATCCGCGCTACGTGCTGCTGGACCTTGGCAAGGGTGTCGAGGCGCTGCTGCCCCAGCAGGAGCAGGTCCCCGGCGAGCGCTACGACCACGGATCGCGGGTCAAGGCGTACATCGTGGAGGTTCGCCGGTCCCCCAAAGGCCCGCAGATCGTCTGCTCGCGCACGCATCCCAACCTGATCCGCAAGCTGTTCGAGCTGGAGGTGCCCGAGATCGTCGACGGGATCGTGGAGATCAAGCAGGTTGCCCGGGAGCCGGGTCACCGGTCGAAGATCGCCGTCGCCTCCAACGACAAGAACGTCGACCCGACGGGAGCGTGTGTGGGACCCAGGGGTTCCCGGGTGCGAATGGTCGTCAACGAACTGCGGGGCGAGAAGGTGGATATCATCACGTGGTCCGACGACATCGGCCAGTTCGTTGCCAACGCGCTTTCGCCCGCCAAGGTCAAGGAGGTCCTGATTGACCCCGAGACCCAGACGGCCGAGGTGACGGTGCCGGATTTCCAGCTCTCCCTGGCCATCGGCAAGGAGGGCCAGAATGCCCGCTTGGCGGCCCGGCTGACCGGCTGGAGAATCGACATCAAGAGCGAGACGCAGGCGGCTGCCGAACAGGCGGCAAAGGCGGCAAGCGGACCGGACAAGGTGGAAGCGGCGAAGGGCGGCGCGTAGAAGAGTTCGGCGTTGCCAGTCGAACGCAGTTGTTGCGGGTGCCGGAAGCGCCGGGAAAAGCACCTGCTAGTTCGTTTTGTAGCGCCTGCACCCGGCGAGGTTGAACTTGACCGGGGCGGCACGGCTCAAGGCCGCGGCGGCTACGTTTGTCCGGCAGTTACCTGCTTCGATCTGGCTGTGAAGCGCGGGGGGCTGGCCAGAACATTGAGATCGGCCATACCCGCTGAGCAGGCGGAGGCCCTGAGGAAGAGGTTCGTGGGATATCTTGGAGTTACAAATGGCAAGCATCAGAGTTCATGAGGTAGCAAAGCGGCTCGGCCTCTCCTCCAAGGAGACGGTTGAGAAGTTCCTCGCGCTGGGAGTTCCGGTGAAGGGTCACTCCTCCTCCGTATCCGAAGCGGACGTCACCCGTCTGGTCAATTCGCTGAACGGCGACGGAGCGTCGGAGCCGGCTTCGACGCTCCGTCGCCG
>DATLGP010000413.1:0-2575 GCA_035540395.1 Actinomycetota bacterium | reverse complement strand
GTCCTCGCCGTCCTGGCCGGCCTGTTGACCATGCTCTTTCCTCTGGCGGTGGCCTCGGACGGGGAGGGAGGCATCCTGTGGGCGGCTGCCGTGGCGCCGATGATTCTGGCTGCCGGTTACGTGTTGCGTAGACAGCGTCCGGGTGCTCTGGTCGCACTGGCGGTGAGTCTGGGGGTTGTGCTGCACGTGGGGCTGACCGGCTCGTTTCTGGTCCTGGTGGCGGTCGGCGGGAACCGTCTTCTCCCTGCGTTGATTCTGATGGCGGCCGCCTTCGAGGTCGTCTACCTGGTGGTGTCGGCGCGTGGCGGGACACCGGCCGAACAGGAAAGCGGCAAGGCGCCGGGGAGAGGGTTCGGAATCGATCCCAGGGCGGCCCTTGCCGGGATGGCTGCCTGTCAGGCGGCCGCACTGGGAAGCCGCACTTTCTTGCCCTCGCCACCGGGCGTGGTGAGCTCGCTTGTGCTGGGAGCAGTGGTGGCCTTGGGCGCTTTGCTGGGCCGCTTATCGGCCGCAGCGATCGCTGAGGACCTGGGGTCTCGGGCGGGCGGCCGGTCGTCTTTGGTGGCATCGGGTGTGATCCCGCACCTGAACGCGTTGCTGTTCGCCGCAGGCGCCTTCTATTACGGCTTTCGGCTGTACTTAACCTGAGCCGGCTGCAGATCGGCGGGCCCTAACCTCCTCGAGCGCGTCCCGCAGCGCATCCAGGACGATGGACGCGCAGTTGACCCTGCCGGCGGGTATGCCGTCCAGGCGCTGCGACAAGGCATCGGCGTCCATGACCGCGGCGGCGGTGAGCGAAGTGCCGGTGATCAACTCGCAAAGAGCATCGGCCGAAGCGATGGCGGTTGCACAGCCCTGTGCTCGAAACCGCGCCTCGGTGATGAGGCCGTCCCGCACCTTGATCGAAAGATGCACGACGTCGCCACAGGTGATGTTGCCCTGGGCGCCGGTCCCGTCCGCCGCGTCCACATCGCCTGCGTGGGAGGGATTGAGAAAGCGAACCATCAGAGCATCGCTGTACATGGCTCAACTGTAAGTGACGAGGTTGTCCCTGGCTTTGGGTCTTGGTGGGCCGTCGTCCAGGCCGGCCCCGGGGGTGCGGTACTCTGGGGGATGCCCACCATCGACCAGGTTAAGGACGTTCTCGCCACCATCAACGACCCGGAGCTGCACCGCAGCATCGTGGAGCTTGGCATGGTGAAGGGCGTCGAAGTGGAGGTTCCCCGGGTGACCGTGGACCTCGCTCTCACGATTCCCGGTTGTCCGCTGAAGTCTTTCTTCCAGGAAGTTCTGCCCGCAAAGATCCAGGCTTCCTTCCCCGAGATCACCTCGGTCACCGTAAACCTCGGGGCGATGACCGAGCAGGAGCGCAAAGCGCTCGTCGGGGGAGTCCGCAGTCAGACACCGACCTCCTTCGCCCAGACCGACTCCCGCACCAACGTGCTCGCAATTGGAAGCGGAAAAGGGGGGGTGGGAAAGTCGACGGTTGCCGCCAACCTGGCGGCTGCGCTGGCCGGGCGGGGTCACTCGGTAGGGCTCCTGGACGCCGACATCTGGGGCTTCTCGTCCTCGCGCATGGTCGGGACCTCGGCAAGGCCGACGGTGGTCGACGAGCGGCTGATCATCCCGGTCGAGGCTTACGGTTTCAAGATGATCTCTATGGGCAATCTGGTGGAGGACGACCGGCCGATCGTCATGCGGGGCCCGATGCTGCACAAGATCCTTCAGAACTTCCTGACCGATGTGCACTGGGAGGAACCGGAGTACCTGTTGATCGACATGCCGCCGGGCACCGGGGACATCTCGCTGTCGCTGTCGCAGTTCGTGCCCGGGTGCTCGATTGTGCTGATCACCACCCCCCAGCAGGCGGCCGAAAAGGTAGCCGAAAGGGCCGGACACATGGCGGTCAAGGTCGGGATGAAAGTGGCGGGGGTCATCGAGAACATGGCGTACGCCCTGTGCGAGCATTGCGGCGAGCGGACCCACCCGTTCGGATCGGGAGGAGGACACGAGCTGGCGGAGACCTTCGGCGCTCCGCTGCTCGGCCGGATACCGTTGGATCCCCCGATGGGAGAGCTGGCCGACCACGGAAAGCCTACGGTGATTGTGAGTCCGGAGTCTCCCTCGGCGATGGCCTTTCAAGAAGCCACCGAGGCGGTAGTCAAGCTGATCCCGCCCCGCCCCAAGTCGAGAGCCAGAAAGTCGTTGCCGATCATAACGAACCCTTCGGCAGCCCCCGCACATACCGGCTGAGGCACAAACCGCAGGCTTTCCAAAGGCAAGCCCACCTCTGAAAATACCCCGTGGGGCCGGCAGAGAAATTTCTAGCCTATTCACACGTCACCCTGTACGATACCGATGTCCGAGGGCTGGACTCCGGCCGTCGGACTGGGGTAATTTTCACCATTGGCTTAAATGTGGAGGCTAGTTTGTTCTCCACCGGTTTTTCTTTTTGTTTTAGAGGGCAGGAACTTCCCAGAAAGGCGGTTTCAGGGCGGCCAGTCTCATTAGGATTGATATCCCACTGACGGCGGAATCGCTCTGATAGAGTTTGCTAGACTGCGGGTGAAATACC
>DATLGP010000412.1:0-3795 GCA_035540395.1 Actinomycetota bacterium | reverse complement strand
GAGCGGGGTGAACTGGTTCGCGTGACCGATCGAGGCCGGCCCAAGGCCATGCTGGGGCCACTGCCGGGGAAGCTGCGCCTCGAGGAAGGCATTCAGCAGGGATGGATTGCTGCGGGCAAGGGTGGGCCACTCGCTCCGGTGGCCCGGGTGCGGGCGAAAGGGTCGCTAACCAGCGAAGCGGTTCTTGATGAAGATCGCGGCCGGTGACGACCTACCTCGATAGCAGCGCCTGGATTAAACGTTATGTGGAGGAAGCAGGCTCTGATCTGGTTGCCGATACGGTCGAGGAAGATCCCGTTCTCATCACCTGCTCGATATCCGAGGTAGAGGTCCGACGCAACCTTGAGCGACTGGTGCCCGAGGAAGCACCGGTACTCAGAACACGATTCCTGGAAGACCTGACGTTGTGCAACGTCGCAACAATTGATCGGGACCTGATCCGGATCGCGGCCGCCATCGCTGAATCAACCCTGGCGAGATCACTCGATGCGCTTCACCTAGCCGCAGCCCAGCGGGTGGGCGGTGGGCGAGGACTCACCTTCCTGACCTTCGATCGCCGGCAGGCTCGAGTGGCGCGGGATCTGGGCTTCAGCGTTGCCGGCGCCCACTCCGACTGAGGCGATCAGCGACTGGAACGCTGTCCGTTTGACAAAGTGCACGCCACATAGATCCCATGCGCCGGGCCCTTAACACGGCCCAATCCAAAACAATCCTTAACCTGCCTGCGGTATGTGTCGATAGGTAGAGCGCCAAGGACGGGAGCTGGGAAATGAAACTCGCGAGCAGGACCAGGCCGGGGTCGGTCGAACGACGCTGGAATGGCCGGTGGTCGAGCTTGCAAATCGCCATCGCCGGGGGAACCGTCACCCTGATGATTCTGGGTTCCGTGTTTGCCGCGATTGCCCTGACTCCCGCCTCAGACTCCTCGCCCGACGCCGCCGCCGGCCGGCAGTTGAGTGCAATTGCCCGAACCGTTGCCGGTGGTCTGGAGGATGCAGCCAACGCTTCGGAGGAACCCGGAAACGCCGAGACCGGTAAGGTCGCTGCCGGTGCGCAGGCGGCGTTCACCATCGTCTGTCCTTCGAACCTCAAGCCCGACGGCGACTACGACGGCACCGCCACCTGCCAGGTCAAGTCTTCACCGGGCTTCAGCGCCCCGGTAGAGTTGTCGTGCTCCGGGTCGTCAGGCACCACCGAGTGCAAAACGATTCCCGCCTCGGTCACGCCGGCCGCCAACGGATCGGCAAGTTTTCAGGTCGGCGTCAACACCAATCAGAGGTCCAAGAAGTACACAATCGAGGTCGTGGGTCGCAGCGGTGAGGTTCGAGCAGGCAGCAATCTGTCGCTGAGCCTTGACCATCTTGACCCGGCGAACGCCCCGCCCGATTACAACCTCAACTGTCCGCACCTCGGGTACAACGACCCCCTGGTGGTCGCAGCAGGGACGTCGACCCAGATGGAGTGCAGCCTGGTCTCATGGGGCGGGTACACCGGTCCGGTGACGCTTGCGTGTACCCCCTCCGGCTCCCTGAGCTGTAGGTTCGAGGGCTCGCCGGTCACTCTGGTCCCCAACGGGACGACGGTGGTCAAGCTTTCCGTGACAGTGCCCGCCGACGCTCAGCCGGGACGCTCCCAGCTGGGGGTCAAGGGCAGTACTCCGGGGGCTCCTTCGGCCCGTGATTGTTGCGGTTACTCCGTCATGGTCGAGGTTCCAATGCACACCAACTGGTTTCCACCTGTTCCGCCGCCGGTTGCGGGCATGCTAATGGTCTGCCTGTTCAGCGGGATGACGTTCGGCCCGGGAGAGGCATTCACTCAGCGGTGCTTCGTGATCGAAACGGGAGGCTTCGCCGGCCAGGTGGCCTTGTCGCTCCAGGGAGATACTGCGGGAATCAGCGTGGCGCCATCCGTCACGATTTCCGGTGCCCCTCCCTCGGCCATGGGTTTTCCGGTCGAGATCAGGTTCGATCCGTCCCTCATCGCTCCCGGCGCCCACTCCATGACGTTGCTGGGTTCCTCCGGAGCGGTCACTCAGTCGACGGTAATCAGCTACACCGCCACCGGCTGAGGATTCGTCGATAGCCATGATTCCCGAGGTTTCGGCTCGGTCCTCACTCAATGGTGCTGCAATCGAGCAGGACACCGAAACGGTCCCTGCCGGCACGCAACTGCGCCCGCCGTCCTGATGGCGGGATGGCGACGTCGGTCTTTTCGGGCTCGGCCTGTATCGTCGACACCCCGGCTTCGGTGGCTATCGGAGTCCGTGAACCAGGCGATGAGCGCTATTTGTCCGCAGCGTCCTTTTCGGCCGGCTGCAGCTTGAGCGCTTCTTCCAGCTCGGAGAGCCTTTGTTTTTCCGCAGCGTCCTTCTCGACCTCCGACTTCAGCGCCTCGTCCAGCTCGGAGAGCCTTTGCTTTTCCGCGGCGTCCTTCTCGACCTCCGACTTCAGCGCTTCTTCAAGCTCTGCGATCTTCAGCGCATCCGTCTTCTGGCGGTTGACCTTGGCGGCGTAGGGATTCTGCCTTTGGGCGACGCCCGTATGGAACGATTGTCCCGGAAGTACCCGGTCGAAGGCCTCTCCGTAAATGCCCTTCAGCTCGGCCACGCGCTCCTCGAACGACTGCCTCTTCTTTTTGATCTTCTTGAAGTCCTCGGTGGCCGGGTTCACCGACAGGCCCTCGTCGGTCGGCGGGTTGTAGTAACGGCTGCGGAAGGGCTTCCACAGCTGCTCACGGTTATACCGGCCCTCGCGGTCTCTTTTGGAGACCACCTTCCCCCCGCTCTCTTTGCCCAGCTCGAGGATCGCCTCTGCCGTCTCCTCGTCGCCGCAGGTGATCTTCTCGAGCAGCCATTCAGCTTTGTCCTTGGGGATGTCCTTGAGGTCGAACATGACGTCCCCGCCCTGGTCGGTAAGGACGGCCACGTAGTCGGGGTCCAGGTCATATTCCCGGGACAGGTGGCTCTCCACGTCTTCACGGAGGTTGATCACCAGCCCGCCGTCGTCCTCGCCGCCGCGCTTCCACCAGTCGAGGACAAAGCGGCCCATGGTCAACTCGTTGCCCGCCACGTCGATCGCCGTAACGGGATCCTCCTTGCCTTCGATCGGCTTCAGCTTGAAGCCGGCCCTTTCTGCGGAGTCAATCGTGGCCTGTAGGTCCCGACTGCCGTCGAGCGAGACGCGAAAGGTGAAGGTCTTAAACAAAAGGTCGTCCTCCTAGTTCGATTGCGAGGGAACCCATTCTCTCAAGATCCTGAAACTAGCGCCGACGGGGCGCCCCATGGCTCCTGGTGGAGCGAGAGAAAGGGACTCGAACTATTAGTAACGTCCCCGGAACTGCTCCAGAACGCGGTTCTTGGCGGCCGTGTCCTTCACACGACGACCCTCGGCCTCTTCCTTGCGGAGCTTGCGCTGGCGCTCGACTTCGGCTGCTGCGAGTCGATCCCAGTTGGCTTGCTCTTTTGGGGTGGGATCGGCCTTCTTCATTCGGTCGTATAGGCGCAAATCGTCTCTCCTTTTGTAAATCCGCCGGAATAAGGGTACCCAACCAGGCGCCGATGTATCGGAAAGGGCTTTCATTGTCCGTCATTTGAGCGCTTCTCGCCCAGTCTCGACTTCACAACCGCAGATTTGGGTACACATGGTTCGTGACTTCGGCCAACCGTAACCAGGACCCCTCCTGCTCGATCCAGCCCTCCGACCACGGGCCGCTGCTGGTGAAGGGGCCGGTCACCCTGGTCGACCAGGACGGCAACGAGATCGTTGTGGCGTCTAAGAACGTCGCCCTGTGCCGCTG
>DATLGP010000411.1:0-2077 GCA_035540395.1 Actinomycetota bacterium | reverse complement strand
ATATGACCGCGGGGGCGGGGGGCGCCTCGGGGACCTGGGCCCACGCGGTGGAGGGTCCGGCCAGCAGGACGGCAAGCGTCAGCCAGGCAACTATGACCTTCAAGTCGAGGGAGTGCCGCACACCGCGCGGTGCATTAACTTTCGAGGAATTCCCTAAGCCTTGACTTGAGCATCACCTGCTTGAGCTTGCGGGAAAGCTTGGCCAGGTCGTTCAAGGACTGGTTGACCCCCTTGCGGGTCTCCCCTCCGGCTCGGGACAAGGGGACCACTACCTGCTCGAACAGGCCTGCTTCTTTCTCGGCGAAGTTCTTGTACATCCGAAGATGGCGGGCGTGGATGCCGAACTTGGCGAAGTCCCGGGCGATCTTGGCCACCAGCAGGTCGTCCTCATCGAAATAGGCGCCGCCGGTGTCGAGCGGGTGGGAGTGGATGAGACCGTAATCCTCCAACTCTTTGACCTCCTCCTCCGACATCCCGGTGGCATGCACGAAGTCGCCCAGGCTGAGGCTCAGCCCCCCCTCGAAGCTCTCCAGCTCGTTGTCGTCCTTTGCAACCCGGATCGGGGGCGGCTGGGGCGGCTCGGGGGTCTCGTCCTCCGGCGTCTCGGACGGATCGAAGTGCTCCAGGCGCTTGCGTATGACCTTGAGGGGTACGAAATGGTCTCGCTGCAGCCGCAGGATGTACCGCAGCTTGGCCAGGTCCTCCTGGTAAAAGCGCCGGTAGCCGGAAGGGGTTCTCCGGCTCGATCAGGCCCTCGGCCTCCAGGAACCTCACCTTGGACAGGGTCACATCCGGGAACTCCTCGGCCAGCGTCTTGATGACGTCGCCGATGGTCATGTAGTTGCGATAGCTGCGCTCCGCCTTCACCTGGCCTTGGACCCCTCCGTGAAGATCACGAGCTTGAACTTGCCTATCTGGATCTCATCGCCGTTCTTGAGGGGCGCCTGGTCCACGCGGTTGCGGTTGACGAAGGTGCCGTTGAGGCTGTCGGAGTCGACGATGGTGAACTCGCCGGCTTCCCGGCGGATCTCGGCGTGGCGCCGCGAGACCGTCACGTCGTCGAGAAAGATGTCGCTGGCCGAGTCACGCCCACAGGTCACCACATCCTTTTCCAGGAAGAAGTTCGTGCCCGCCTCCGGTCCCTTTTTGACCACGAGCACCGCCTTGCCCTCCTCGATCTCGTCGACGGGGAAGCTGACGTCCTCGGTCTCGTTGGCCGAAATCTCGGGAATGAACGAGATGGTGGTCTCGGCGGCATCGGCCGGCTGCAGCGTGTTGCCGCAAGCCCCACAGAAGTTGGCTCCGGTGGGATTGCGGGTCCCGCAGTTGTGACAGTACATGTAGAGTCCTCCTCCGCCGTTAAATCTAAAGGGTAACTAGAGGGTTAAGCAAGCACTGGGAGCCATCCAAGTCCCCGACCGCCGATCCAACTCCCGAGCTCATGCCGGTATGCTCAGACCAACCAACAGGCTCTCCACCGACACCTCTTCGGCCTCACCCCACCTGCTCTCGAACCCGCGGCGCAGACACATGCACAGCTCCTCCTCCGATGTACCCGGGCGCAGATGTTCTAAGCAGGTTGCCCCTATCGGATCGGGATGATCGAGGATCCGGTTTGTGAACGCCCGGTCGTCGCCGATCGGAATCGAGCCGTGTTGGAGAAACCATCCTCTGCGCCTGAGCTGGGCGCTTCCACAGATCTTCGCTCCCCCCACCTGCAGATCTGCTCCGAGAGTAACGGCAAAGCACGCTGCGCGGGCGCCCAGCTGCGGCGCGTGCAAAACCCCCGGGCCCTCGTGGCGTGTTCCGATGCGGGCTTCGATGCCCAGCAACGCCAGACCGGCGATCAGTCCCCCGGCCACCTCGCGGTAGGCGCCGAGGACACCCATGGTGCCGTGAGGGGCCACCACCGAGTACGTGAGGTCCTTGCCGTGAAGGACTGCCGCACCGCCGGTGGGCCTTTTGACGACCTGCACTCCGAGCTCGGCACAGCGAGCCGCCACCTGCTCGTCAAGGCGCTGGTGAGCACCGAGGGAGAGCGACGGTCCGTCCCACCGATAGAAGCGCAGAACCGGGC
>DATLGP010000410.1:0-2451 GCA_035540395.1 Actinomycetota bacterium | reverse complement strand
GGGGAGATCGTGGCATCGGATGAGATCGGAGCCACCGTGGACCTCGGCAGCTACTGGGACCTGCAAAGCGTCAACCGCGCCGACGAGCTGGCCGACGCAATCCTGTACGCCCTGGACCTGTCCGAGCGCCCCGGCACCCGGAAGGCGTGCCGGGAATGGGCGTCCCGGTGGAGCCTCGACCGCATCGGACCGTTGGAGGAGCAGATGCTCGAGCAGATAGTGGACGGGTACGCCGGGCAGTCCCGGTTCAGCATGCGTCCCCGCATCGACGGCAGCTGAGATGGCGGCGCCGGGGGAAACCGCCCTCTTCCTCGACAATGTCCTGAACGAGCTTCAGGTCACCGACCGGGTGTTTCACGCCCTCAAGCAGACGATGCCGCTGGTCGAGGAGCTGGTTGCCACCGTGCGGGAGCTGGCCGGGGAGGGCCGCATTCTGGTGGTCGGCTCCAACTCGCTGCTCGCCACCGCGCTGCATGACCTTGGATATCAAATCGAGCTCTGGCACCTCCCGGGGGCCGACCTGACCGGGGCGATGAAGCGATTCGTGAGCCGGACCGGCGACCTGGACGCCCTGCTTACCCCACCCGAATCCGCCCCGGCTTTCGACATCATCGTGCTCCCGTACGTCCTGGAGGCCGCCTCCGAAAGTCCCGCCCTGGTGCTGTCCCGCCTGCGGTCCCTGCTCCGTCCAGGCGGGTGCGTACTCATTGCATCGGCGTCGGTCGGCCGGCTTCTCTACCGGCTGCGGGGGCTGACGGGGCGCTCCCAACTGCCCGAAGCCGAGCGGGAGCAGACCACCGTCTCGCTCAGCTGGCCGGCCCTGGCGCCCCAGCGTACGGTGGACCGGTGGGAACTCGGGCGATGGGCCAGACGAGGCGGCTTCGCCGTCGAGAAGCTGGCTCCGGTCATGGACACCAACGCCACCAACCCGATCGTGGCAATGCGCCTCCAGGATTGGCTCATCGCCAACGCGGCCTACATTGTCAGGAGCAACTTTCCCGCCCTCCGGGACTGCCTGGTGGCAACACTTCGTCCGCTTCCGGCGGGAGGCAGGGACAACACGCCGGCTGCCGGCGAGGCGGACCTCCCCCTGGTCTCGGTCGTGGTTTCTGCGGAGGACCGCTCCCGGTCGGAGCAGGTGCTCGGCGACCTCAAGCAGTCCACCTACCCCCGCAGCCGCATGGAGGCGATCTTCCTGCACCCCCAAGCAGGGGATTTCGGCGGACTGGCCGCCGGGGATGCGGGCTTGCCCGTGCGCCTGATTCCCCTGCCCCTCACCACCGGCCCGGCCGCCGCCAATGTGGGCTTGAAGCACTCCGCCGGCGAGGTCGTCGCCTTCACCGACGATCGTTGCCGCATCCCACCGCCGTGGGTGGAATCGGGAGTCGCAGGGACCGCAGGATGGACGGCGGCCGTGACGGGTGAGGTGGTCGCCGAAGGCAGCAGCCTTCACCCGGTCCTTGCCCTGCCGGGTTCCCGCGGAACCGCCAACGGCAATGAGTACGATCGGCTCCTGTTCCCGTCCTGCAACAGCTTCTACCTCAGGGAGGGGCTGGCCGGGGTCGGCGGGTTCGACGAATTGCAAGGGTCCGTCTGGGGATGGGACAGCGATGCTGCCTACCGGCTGGAGGCATCCGGCTTTGCCACCTCGTTCGAGAACACGATCTTTGTTTCCCGCGAGTTTCCGGTTCCGGCCGGGCTGGGATGGGTGCGGGAGGAGTACCGCCGGGCCCAACAGATCCCCATGGGTATCCGCCGGATGCCCGCTTTGCGGCGAACGCTGCTGAAGCAGCGGGTGTTTTTGACCTCCGCCACCCGATCCTTCGACCTGACGTTGACCGGACTGGCCCTCGCTCTTCTTCGCCGCAGGCCGGCATACCTGCTGCTGGCCCTTCCATGGGGCAAGTCCGCGGCACGGGTCGCCGATCTTTGGCCCCCGGCGGCCTGGCCGAGGTCACTCGGCAACCTGGGGATGCTGACCGCCCGCCAGTTGGTCTGGCTTGCCGGGCTGGCGGTTGGTTCGGCCAAGGCCCGGCAGATCGTTTTGTGAACCCGGCAATCTCCCGCCGCGCCCGCTCTTCGGTCCCCGCCGTCGATCCCCTGGTTTCGGTGATCATCGCCAGCCACAACCGTGAGCAGATGTTGAGCCGGGCGGTAACCGCCGTCGCCGCCCAGGATCTCGCCGGCGAGTACGAGCTCGTCGTCATCGATGACGCCTCAACCGATGGAACACCGGATCGAATGCTCCGCCTGCTCGACGAGGCGACGATTCCGGTCACCTACCTGCGGCTCGAGGCCAACTCGGGCCCGGCAGTCGGCCGCAACGCCGGGCTGGCAGTGGCCCGAGGCCGCTTCATCGCCTTCACCGACGACGACTGCGTCCAGTCACCGGGATGGCTTGGGGCGGCGCTCGAGGCATTCCAGAGCCCGAAGACCGGCATGGTCCAGGGC
>DATLGP010000409.1:0-1546 GCA_035540395.1 Actinomycetota bacterium | reverse complement strand
GAGGTGGGATAGATGGCATCACAGCTTGTGCACCCGGTACGAGTTGAGGCCCGGCCGGACGAGAACCTGTCTCGCTGGCTGTGGCTGGTGAAATGGTTGCTGGCAATGCCGCACTACGTCGTTCTTGCCTTCGTCTGGCTGGCTTTTGTGATGACCAGCGTGGCTGCCTTCTTCGCAATTCTGTTTACCTGCCGCTACCCTCGGGCCATATTCGACTTCAACGTCGGAGTACTTAGGTGGAACTGGCGTGTGGCGTACTACGCCTACGGAGCTCTGGCGACCGACCGCTACCCGCCGTTCACTCTGGCCGAGGTCGCTGACTACCCGGTCCACCTCTCGATCAACTACCCGGAGAAGCTGTCCCGCGGCCTGGTGCTGGTCAAGTGGTGGCTGCTGGCCATTCCGCACTACCTCATAGTCGGCTTGCTGGTGGGTGGAGTCTGGGTCGCCGTCGAGGGTGACAACTGGAAGGCGGGGGGCTTCGGTCTCATATCGCTACTGGCGCTCGTGGCCGGTGTGATCCTTCTTTTCACCGGCAAATACCCGACCCAGCTGTTCGACATTCTCCTGGGGCTCAACCGCTGGGTGCTCCGGGTGGCGGCCTACGCCGGCCTGATGACCGACGTCTACCCACCCTTCCGGTTGGATGCGGGCGGGGACGAGCCGGGCTCACCGGTGACGATGAACCCGGGCTCCCCCTCGACCGGAACCATCGTGCCTGGGCAGCCGGTCACCAGGTCCACGAGCGCCGCCGGCTCGGGCAACGGCTGGACCGCCGGACCTGTGATAAGCCTGATTGCCGGGTCGCTGATCGGACTCTTGTCGTTCGGGTTGCTTGCGGCTGGGGTTGGCGTATACACGGTGGACTCCACGCAGCGGGAGGACGGGTTCATCACGAGCCCCTCCACCGAATTTGACACCCACGGCTACGCCGTGGTCGCCGAGAGCCTGGAGATAAAGGCAGAAGGACCGGAGTGGGTGCTCCCGTCTGCGATCCTGGGCGACGTCCGCGTGCGCGCTACCGGCACGGCCCAGCCGGTTTTCGTTGGGATCGGGCCGAGCTCGGATGTCGACCGGTACCTTAGAGGCGTCTCCTACTCGAAGATCCCGGATCTCTCCCGGGAGGATGGACGCAACCTCCTCGCTACCGCGGGAGGGGCGCCCGCCGCTGCGCCGGCGAGCCAGCCCTTCTGGGTTGCCTCGAGTGAAGGTGAAGGAACGCAGTCGATTGATTGGCGAGTTGCGAACGGCACCTGGTCTGTCGTGATCATGAACGCAGACGCGTCCCAGGGACTTGATTTCCGCGGCGACGTAGGAGCCGAGGCACCGGTTCTGCGACCGATATATGTTGGACTTTTCGTGGCAGGGAACGTGCTTTTGATCGCGGCGATCGTCCTGATCGTCGCAGCGGTAAAAGGTGCCGGCCGCAAGAGTGGAGCGTTGGCTCGGTCGTGACATCCTCCGCAAACCATGCAGCCGGGGCGGGCCGGTGAGCGGCGGGTTCGCCGGCTGGCTCGGCCGGCACGCTCTGACCGGGTTTTTCGGG
>DATLGP010000408.1:0-3998 GCA_035540395.1 Actinomycetota bacterium | reverse complement strand
ACCTGGCCCGCACCGAGCTGGCCGAGGTGCAGGAGCCGTTTGTTGCCGGGGAGCAGAAGGGCTCGTCCGCCATGCCCCACAAGCGAAATCCGTGGCGCTTCGAGCGCATGTCCGGCATGGCCCGCATCGTCCGGGCCGCGGTGACCCCGGCGATCGAGAACCAGGCGCTGTGGCACGAGCGGGACATCTCGCACTCCTCGGTAGAGCGGGTGATGCTGCCCGACGCCTGCCTGGCGCTGGACTTCATGCTGGCCGAGGCCACGACGCTGCTGGAGGGAATGGCGGTCGACACCGAGCGGATGCTGGAAAACATGGAGGCGTCGTACGGCCTGATGTTCTCGCAGAACCTGCTCCTGCACCTGATCGACTCGGGGATGCAGCGCGACGAGGCATACCGGGTGGTCCAAAAGGCGGCGGCCACCGCCTGGGAGACCCGCTCCCACCTGCGGAGCGTCCTCAGCAACACCCCCGAGGTCACGTCTCGGTTCCGGGCCGGCGAGCTGGACGACTTCTTCGACGAAGCACGGTATCTTGAGCACGTGGACCACGTGATCAAACGGCTCGACGAAATCGAGATCGCTTAATGGCCTCCACCGCCGGCGGCACCCTCGACCTCCCGCTCAAGCGCATCGCCACCGGCAAGGTGCGCGACATCTACGAGCTGGACGAGCAGCGCCTGCTGTTCGTGACCTCGGACCGCATCTCGGCCTACGACGTGGTGATGAACGAGCAGATCCCCGACAAGGGCCGGGTGCTCACCGGCATGACCCGCTTCTGGCTGGAGAAGGCCGCCGGCATCACCCCCAACCACCTGATCTCCATGTCGACCGCCGACCTGCCGGAGGAGGCTCGCCCCTTCGCCGACGCGCTGAACGGCCGCTTCATGATCGTTCGCCGGTTGAACATGATGCCGGTGGAGTTCGTTGTCCGCGGCTACCTGGTGGGATCGGGTTGGGCCGAGTACCGCCGCAACGGCACCATCGCCGGACTGAGGCTGCCCGAGGGGCTTAGGGAGGCGGACAAGCTGCCCGAGCCGGTGTTCACCCCCGCCACCAAGGCGGTTACCGGCCACGACGAGAACATCTCGGAGGAGGCGGCCGGAGAGATCCTCGGAGAAGGCCGGATGGCGGAGGCCCGGGACCTGGCTATCGAGCTGTACAAGCTGGGGGCGGACTACGCCGCCGACCGGGGGATCATCCTGGCCGACACCAAGTTCGAGTTCGGGGTGGAGGGCGACGCGAAGGTGGTCCTTGCCGACGAGGTCCTGACTCCGGACTCCTCGCGGTACTGGCCCGCCGACGCCTGGAATCCGGGAACCAACCCTCCCTCGTTCGACAAGCAGTACCTGCGGGACTGGCTGAGCGGCCTGGACTGGAACAAGGAGCCGCCGCCTCCCACGCTTCCCGCCGACGTGATCGCCGGTACCCGCAGCCGGTACATCGAGGCTTACGAGCGCATCACCGGCCAGAGCTTCGGCGACTACATCGCGACGGTGGGCGCATGAGGTTCGCAGCTCACATTAACGTCATGCCCCGGGCCGAGATATCGGACCCCCAGGGGCAGACCGTGGAGCGCACCTTGCCGGCCATCGGGTTCGAGGGCATCAGCGAGGTGCGGGTAGGCAAGCGCATCACCTTCACCGTCGAGGCCCCCGACGAGGATGCCGCCCGCAGAATTGCCGCGTCGGCGTCGGAGAAGCTGCTGGCCAACCCGGTGATCGAGGACTTCGAGCTGGAGCTGAGCGCCCTTTGAGGCCCACGGTAGGAGTGGTGGTGTTCCCGGGATCCAACTGTGACCGAGACGCCAACTACTCCTTCGAGTACCTGGGCGCCGGAACCAGGTACCTGTGGCACCAGGACACCGACCTGGAGGGGGTCGACGTGGTCGTCCTGCCGGGCGGCTTCGCCTACGGCGACTACCTGCGGACGGGCGCCATGGCGGCCTACTCGCCGGTGATGGACTCGGTGCGGGAGTTCGCCGCCGCCGGCAAGCCGGTGATCGGCATATGCAACGGCTTCCAGGTGCTGTGCGAAGCGGGGCTGCTGCCGGGCGCCCTCCGCCGCAACAGCGGCCTGCGGTTCCGGTGCATGCCGGTGCGGATCCGGGTGGAGACGCTGGATTCGCCGTTTACCAGCGGCGGCATGTGGCCGGGCCAGATCCTGACCATCCCCATCGCCCACTTCGACGGCAGCTACTACGCCGACGACGAGACCCTGGAACAGCTGGTAGCGGATCGCCGGATAGCGTTTCGCTACTGCGATGCCGAGGGTGAGCTGACTGCCGATTCCAACCCCAACGGGTCCCGGCTGCACATCGCCGGGATCCTGAACGAGCAACGAAACGTGCTGGGGATGATGCCCCACCCGGAGCGGGCGGTCGACCCGGCGGTGGGCGGAACCGACGGCCGGCTGATCCTGGCCTCGGTCCTGTACTCCCTGCAACCCGCCGAAACCTAGATGGCAGACGCCGCAACCGAGCAGCCCCTGCACCGCTCGCTGGGCCTCACCGACGACGAGTACGCCCGGATTCAGCAGATCCTGGGGCGGGTCCCCAACCACGCCGAGCTGGCGATGTACTCGGTGATGTGGTCCGAGCACTGCTCGTACAAATCCAGCCGGGTGCACCTCAAGGACCTGCCCTCCGAGGGGCCCCACGTGCTGATCGGCCCGGGCGAAGGCGCCGGGGTCATAGAGGTGGACGGGGTCGCGGTGGCGATGCGTATCGAGTCCCACAACCACCCCTCCTTCGTCGAACCGGTGCAGGGAGCGGCCACCGGAATCGGCGGCGTGGTGCGGGATGTGGTTTCGATGGGAGCCCGGCCGATAGCCCTGCTGGACTCCCTTCGCTTCGGCCCTCTCCCGGGCGACACCGGCGCCGACCAGGCCGCCGACCGAAACCGCTGGCTGACCGGAGGCGTGGTCTCCGGGATCTCGTCCTACGGCAACTGCATCGGGGTCCCCACCGTGGGCGGGGAGGTCAAGTTCGAAAACAGCTACTCCGGCAACCCCCTGGTGAACGTGATGTGCGTTGGGGTGGTCCCGATCGACGGGATCATGCTGGCCCGGGCGCCGGGACCGGGGAACGCGGTCCTGCTGCTGGGCTCCACCACCGGAAGGGACGGGATCGGAGGGGTGTCGGTCCTGGCATCGGCTTCTTTCGACGATCAGGCCGCCACCAAGCGGCCGAGCGTCCAGGTGGGGGACCCGTTCACCGAGAAGCTTTTGATCGAAGGGTCGCTGTCGCTGATCGAGAAGGGTCTGGTGGTGGGGATCCAGGACCTCGGGGGGGCCGGCCTGTGCTGTGCCACCTCGGAATCGGCGGCCAACGCCGGAACCGGAATGACCATCGACCTGGACCGGGTGCCTCTGAGGGAAAAGGGCATGGAGCCCTTCGAGATCCTCACCTCGGAGTCCCAGGAGCGAATGTTGGTGATCGTGAAGCCCGGGCTGGTGCAGGAAGCGATCGACGAGTGCACCCGGCTGGGGCTACGAGCCTCGGTCATCGGAGAGGTGACCGACACCGGCCGGCTGACGGTTACCAGGGGCGGCGAGGTGGTGGCCGACGTCCCGGCGGCCTCTCTGGGCGACGGCCCCCTCTACCACCGGCCCTACACCGCCCCCGAAGGTGCCCGAACGGTCAGGTTTGCCGACGCGCCGGGCCCCGGCACCCCCCCGGACGAGGCCCTTATGAGGCTGGTTGCCTCGGCGAACATCGCCTCGAAGCGGTGGGTGTGGGAGCAGTACGACTACCAGGTGATGCTCAATACCGTCGCCGGCCCGGGCTCCGACGCAGCGATTCTGCGGCTGCCCGGGACCCAGACCCGGATAGCGGTCACCGTGGACGGCAACGGCCGCTACGGGCAGATCGATCCCAGACAAGGTGCTCGCCACTCGGTTGCCGAGGCGTACCGCAACCTGTGCACCATGGGGGCCGAGCCGGTCGCCGTCACCAACTGCATGAACTTCGGGAACCCCGAGATCCCCGAGGTGATGTGGCAG